>CACZTQ010000055.1 GCA_902784155.1 Oscillospiraceae bacterium | reverse complement strand
GTCGATGCCGGGGTCTCTCAGAAGCACCTCGAGAATCATGTGGGTAATATTGCCCGTGAAGAGACTGTCGAGCTTTGCCTGATTGAGCGTGCCGAGACGGAGCGCGTATTTGCAGAAATACTGAAAGCCGCACTTATGGAAAGTTTCTATTTTTGAGGCCGAGAGAGTCAGTCTGTCATTATAGAGCCTGCTGACAAGAGCGCCGTCGCGAAGCTCAAACTCGCGCGAGTGAGCGGCGAAATCAAGGGCGGAGAGCTTATCTTTGTATTCGCCGTCTTTTTCGAAATATTCTCTCAAAGCAGCGCCGAGAGTCGCGTCCGCAGTCAGGGCATACTGCTCAAAAGCGGGCTGTCTGCCCTCGACAAAAAACATACCGCCGAGCGCCTCGCTGCTCTCTTCTTTTATATTCACAAAAATTCTTTTTATTTTATTGTAAAATTCGCAGGGATTCATCTCTTCGCCCGAAAGACCGGTGCGAGAGCAGGTGATTATAAGCTTCTCACGCGGGCAGCAGAGCGATGAATAGACAATCAGCTTTTCGTCGGCGAGCTTCCACTCGGGCGAATCCGAAAGCTCGAGCCCCATTTCGGACATTCTCTCGCGGTCCTTCATATTGAGAGCGGAGACTATGCCCGCTTCGGGCGGGAATACGCCTTCGTTGGCCCCGAGAATCACAACAGCCCTCGGGGAGCTGATTCTGATTCTGTCAGCCGAGCCGAGAATTATCTCGTCGAGCCCCTGCGGAAGGGTGCCGACCGTCTGCATCTGAAGCATTATCTCAAAATAATCCGATAGCTTTGAGGCGGTAACCTTTTCTTCACCGATAAGGTCGTTGAGCTCGGTGAGGAGCGAAGTCAGTATATCCCACATTCTCTCGATTTCGAGCGCCGCGCCCTCTTCGCCGTCATCGACAAGCTTCTGGGCAAGACGCAGGGTGTTTTCGCGGAATCCGATGCCCGTGAGCATATCCCAGAGAGCGGTGAGGGCGGTTTCTCCCGTCACTCCTCCGCGGATTTTCTGCCTGAAAAGCGCTACGGGCTTTATCGCTTTGTCTTTTATCCTGTTGAGATATTCGAGCACCGCGGGATTCACTTCGCCGTCGCCGAAACCGTTCGGATTGTTTTTCCACTCGTCGGTCCACTTTCTGCCGCTTATATTCCAGACGAAAGCGTAGTTTTCGAGCGAGGATACTTCCTCTTCGTTAAGCCCCGTGAGGCCGGATTTGAGCCAGCGCATAACGGAATCGGTGCCGAAGTTATCGGCGGCGGCCGCGAGCACGGCGCTCACGGCGTTGATTACGGGAGAAACATCCGCGCTCTTTCTGTAATCCTCATAGACGGAGATACCCGCCTTTCGCAGGGCGGACCTGAGGGGCCTCTCATAGCTCTCGGCCTTGCGGGCTATGACGGCTATATCCCTGCATCTGTAACCTTTTTCTCTTATAAGCTTTTTTATTACGGCGGCAGCCGTTTCGCACTCGGAGTAAATATCCGGAGCACTGTATAATTCTATCGCGGAGCATTCGCCCTCATAGATTTCTTCGCTGTCGAGCGAGAATACCTTCTCGAGGTGAAAAAGCTCAGGGCTCCTGTATCTCTCAAATTTTCCGGGCCTTATGATATCATAGACTTTGCCTTCGCCGGGGAACAGCTTCTTCGCTTCGTCAATGAGCCTCCCCGCCGTGCGCTTGGTCTTGGCAAAGGTCTCTGTCATTATCGTGCGAAGGTCGCCGCAGTCATCGAGATTTTCGGCGCAGAGCGAAATATAAACCTCTGAGCAGCGGGCGAGGATATGGTTTATGATAAGATACTCCTGAGCCGTGAAGCCTCTGAATGAGTCTATGAATAAAACTCTGCCGTTGAGATAAGCGTCAAGCTCCGCCACCGAGTCAAGCTCCGTGAGAGCGTCCTCGGGGTTAAAATAGGATTCGCCGACCTTTTCGTCATAAGCTTTGAGGATAAGCGAAATATCGGCGAGCTTCGCTTTGAGCAGAGAATCGGGCATCGAGGCGAGCTTCTCATCTATCATTGAGGCGGAGATGGCGTTCTGCTTGAATTCGGATTCGAGCGAGAGAAACTCCCTGACGGACGAAACCCTGTCCGCGTGCCTGCCGTAAACCGTGAGCTTATCCCTGACCGAAGCGAGAGCCATGCTCATCAGGACAGCCGAGGACGATGCGCTCAGCCTCGCCTTATCCCTGCGCCCGTATTCTTTGAGAATATTCTCCGCAAGTGAGGTGAAGGTCAGCACATCCACTCTGTTTGCCGCGTATTCGCCGAGATATGAGAGCAGATTCTTTTCGGCGGTGAATGAATACTGCTCGGGCACTATGAGCGAAATACGCTCTTTGCCGCCGAGAGCGTATTCCTTTATCAGCGATGATATAAGCGTTGATTTACCGGCTCCCTGGCCGGCGAGTATGAAGTGAAGCATAATTTAACCCCGTCGGTTTTTATTGTTAATTGCCTGATATTTCAAAATAAGCCACCTCAGTCAAGGTGGCTTTCTTCGTCATTTGTTTTTTCTTCTTCGGGCTTTGCCGCGGCTGCAGTCTCTTCGGGAGCGGCTGGAGTCTCTTCGGGAGCGCTTACGGCCTGAGCCTCTTCAGCTTCGCTCTCGCCCTTGTTTTTATTCCTTCTGAGAAGTCTCGCGAGCCTCTCTCCCTTTTCGCTCTTTTCCTCCGCTTCTTCTTCGTTCTTGTCTTTTTCTTTGACCTTGAAATCGGAAACGTCGGATTCCTTGCCTTCAAAGAGGGGATTCGGGCCGCTTATAATGTCGATAGCCTTCTGCAATACGGAGAATCTGACCTCTTTGGGAGAGCCGCCGTATTCGCCGTCAAGAGTCCAGGGTACGCCCTTGTCAAAGGTCATCTTGATATTGGAGCTCTTGAGGAAGAGAATCTTGTTGCCGTCAAATTCGCGCTTTTTAATCTGCTTGAACATCGAGAAGGCCTCGAGCGGGCTGCTGAGTCTTCTGACGAGGAGAAGCTCGAATTTACCGTCGTCAAGGCGGATGTCGTTCTTGTCAAACTTGAACATACCCGCAACGGATGTTGAATTCGAAATGGCGCCGAAATAGAAATCATCCTCTATAACGTTATCGTCATATTCGATTTTTATATGTATGGGCTTTATGCTCCTGAGAGCGGGGATGAGGTGAATGACAAACCCGTTGATGATATAGGCGTTGTGACCGAGCAGATTCTTCATCTTCTGAGGCGTATTGTATGAATACTCAACGCCCACGCCGAATGAAGCGACATAGCAGAAGAATCTGTTGTTGAAATAACCGAGGTCGTAGGTATGCGTCTTGCCGGCGATGATGGTGTCTGTCGATTTTTTGATATCGGTGGGAAGACCTATGGTGTTGGCAAGGTCGTTTGTCGAGCCCGCCGGGATATAACCTATGGGTACACGCCTTGAAAGGCTCATAACGCCGTTTATGGTCTCGTTGAATGTGCCGTCGCCGCCGCAGCAGACAACCATATCGTTATCGTCGATGTATTTCTTGACGAATTCGGTAGCGTCGCCGCTCTTGGTGGTGGTCTTCACGGTGAATTCATAATCGGCCGATGAGAATTTATCAACTATATCAAATGTATAGGATTTACCTTTTGAGCGACCGGCTGTGGGATTGACTATAAGCAGTACTTTTTTCTTTTCCATAAGAGAACCTCGCTGAAGTGATTGTTAATGCGTATTTGAGATTATATCACAATATATTTTAAAAAGCAAATATATAATTATTAAATTATTGTTGATTTAATGAGCGCCGGAATATATAATTGAGACGGTGATTTGATGAAGACGCTTTTAAAAAGAATCATACCTCTGTCTTTAAGACGCAGGGC
>CACZTQ010000054.1 GCA_902784155.1 Oscillospiraceae bacterium | reverse complement strand
GCGTATCCGAGTTTAATCCCACCGTTAAAGATACATGTAAGAGATACGGCAAAGATGTAATTTATGTCTGGCAGGATGTCAGATAATTCGGAGGAGATTTGAACTATGAAAGCAAAATTTATTATCCTTGCAATCTGCGCAGTTCTTGTCATCGGAGGATGCGGAATCGGCGCAACCATGCTCAGAAAACCCAACACAGCCGCTGAGAACACAAAGGCAGAATCCTATGTTGACCTCGGCACAACCGCAAAGCCCATCGAGTACGCAACCGAGAAGGTTACAGATGAAAACGGTGAGGATGTTACAGACGCCAACGGCAAAGCAGTCACCGAGATAGCTACCGATGCGAAGGGTAACGGCATCATCACCGGCACCAAGGCAATCGATAAGATTATCACATCCGCAACCAGCGCTATCAAGGATGCTGACGAGCAGGGCGGCGGACTTCTCAGCAAATTAAAGGGCCGCACCACAACCGCGAAAGCGGATGAGACCACAAAGGCTCCCGCGACCACAAAGGCTCCCGCAACAACCAAGCCGACAACAACCACAAAGAAGCAGACCACAACAGAGGAAGCCGATCCCAAGAGCGGACTTAACGTCAAGCAGCTTATCGGCGACGACGCAACTCAGTCATTCCTCGGCTACAGATATTCAAGCGACGGCTACTACTACTGCGACGACAAGGATAACTGGCAGAAGGGTACCGGCTACAACGAAGTTTACGATAAGTGGGCTCCCTATGCAGCCATGTATATCGACCAGGTCCGTGTCCGCTTCCAGTATGAAAACAAAAACTGGATGATTCAGCTCTGGAAGGGTCAGTACGGCTACCTTCTTATAGGCGCTGAAATCGGCGTTTACACCTGCGATCTCGACAAGTACACGGGCGGCACCGGTGATTTCAACCACTTCAACGTTGCCGACAAGGAGGATTGGCTCTACATGCAGCTTGACTGCTACTACTGCCAGGGCGGAAACGGCCAGTATAAGAAGATATTTACCAGACCTTATGACAAGTATTGGTGGGCAACCGGTTTCGTAAAGGGCCAGCTTACAAAGTACACTGCCCCGAGAACCGAGCTCAAGACCAAGAACAGAATCACATTCAAATCTCCCGACCAGGCAAACATCTTCGTTCAGGGCCTGCAGCAGTGCGGATTCCGCAGAGCGGCCGGAGCGGATCAGCTTGTGGACGATTCATACTTCATGAGCGGCTCCGACGTATGGGTACTCTGGTCAACACTCAACCAGGACAGCTTCGTCGGCTATAACGGATAAACCGTTCCCTGGTTTCTGAACGGCGTATCAGAGCTATAAATTCAACCCGCAGGGTATATCACCCTGCGGGTTGTTGCTGTTTTATCCGGTTTTAAGCGGTATCATTTGCTTTTGACAAAGCTCATAAGCCTCTGCCAGTCCTCACGGCCGAAATAGTGCAGGCCCTCGCGCATCTGGTATCCGATATCTCCGTCAAAGAATACGTCGTTAACAACGGGGAGACGGTCGGGATGAACGAATCCGTTTTCAAAAGCGGGAGCGGCGGCAACGCAGGCGAGATACTCCTGAGCGGGGTCCGCCCAGCTGTCCTTGGAGGCGCTGCCGATAAGCACCCTGCGCGGCGCGATTGACGCAATCAGATAATGCTGGTCAAAAGGCATATTCTCTTCGTTATCAGCATATTTAAAATAGTTCTCACAGAACCAGAACGGGAACTTGTGTATAATATCGGCGGGGGTCTCCCCTGTCGTGCCTCTTGCGAGAGCGGCTCCGCTGCAGCCCGAGTCATTGGAATAGGCGAAGGCGAATCTCTCATCGGTTGCCGAAGCGAGAAGCGCGGTCTTTCCGAGGCGAGAGTGACCGCAGACACAGGAGCGGCTTATATCAAACGTATCGCCGAGTGACTGAGCCCAGTCAAGGGCTCTCTGCGCCGCCCACGCCCACACGGCAAGCTTTCCGGGCGAGTTTCCCTCTCTCCTGCCCCCGTCAAAGAGAAGGCCGCAAAGGCCGTTTTCAAAATCTTCATCGTCGCTCGTTATATCCTTATAGCAAAGAGAAATAAGAGCGAAGCCGTTGTCGATAATCTCTTCTGTGGGCATATATCTGTCAGGATTCTCGGGTCTGAAATTCAGATGGATAAAAAACGGAAGATTCTTTTTACCGGCGGGGATAACCGCGTTAATCGGGAAAGAGAATTCTCTTCCTCCGAGAGTGCATGTGATAGTTATCTCATCACACGGCGCCTTGCCCGCGCAGAAATTCTTGATGATATTCCGCCTGACGGCGTACTCTGTTTTTTCCGGTTTCGGGGGCATATACCCGTAAATCTCCTCCTGCAGGATTTTAAGCACCTCCGCGCGGGGAAGAAGAGGCGGAAGCTTTCTTTCAAGTAACAATTCGTCTGTCATATAATTCACCTTCCTAAAGAAAGGAGCCCGCGCCGGAACGGAACGGGCTCCGGATTGTTATCCGGGTATGTAAGTGATAGTGAAGCAGTGCGATCTGATGCCGTAGTCGAGCACGCCTGTACGGAAGGTGTTGCCCATCATATCGACGCCGCCGACCGTGATTCTCGTGACATAGCCGCATTTTGAGCCTCTTGCCATATCGTGCTCCTTTATCTGAATCCAGGTGGCGGGGTCGGAGCCGAGATTGACGGATTTGCCTTTTTTGGCGGCCCACGCCGTAATCATCGCCTTCATCTCATCGCTGGTATAGGTCTTGGTGGATTCGGGAACCTGCTCGGGGCTTGATACGCCGCCGTTGAGGTAGGGAATCGAGCCGCCCCATACCGTCGCCGAGGATGTTGTCTTGCCTGCGGATGATGCGAAGTAAACGGTGTTTGCGGGCTGGCCTGCGTAGTAGCAGCACATTGCCTTGGGCGTATCCGAGGGGCTCGTCATATTGAGAACCGCCATAACCGCCTTTTCGACGTCGGAGCCGGAATATCTGAAGCCCGAATCAAACGCCTGACCGTCATAGGTCTTATTTGCCTTGGTGAATGAATAAGCAGCAACCGCCTGCGCTTTGAGAGCCTCAAGAGGCGAATTGGAGCCTATCTCCTGCTTGACGACCTTGCAGAGATACTCAAGCAGCGACATTGTGACGCCGCCCTTGACGATGGTCGCGGGAGTGGAAGCGTCGGCAAGAATGTTGATGCCGGGATAATAGTGCTTGAGAATATCATCATATTTTTTGCCGCTGTTTGCCATCGCGATAGCGCCGAGCTGACTCATTCCTACACCGTGGCCGAAGCCGTAAACGGTGAAGACGAATTTGCCCTTGGTGCTGCCCGAAACGGGTTCTGTCGGCTGAGTGGGCTGAGTGGGCTGCGCACTGCTGTCGGGAAGCTTGACATAGTATGCGGGATTCACAGCCTTATATGTGCCGTCATCCTGCTGCTGCTGAATTGCGAAGAAGAGGTACGCCTTATCGCTTCCCGCGGATTTTCCTATTGTTCCTATAATCTGTCCTTTGGTTACCTGAGCTCCGTTTGCAACATTGATTGTCTTGCAGTTTGCATAAATGGTCTGAACCTTCGGGTGAGTTATAATAATATAATTGCCGTAGGTGCCGTCGCCCATAACAACCGCATCTACCCTGCCGTCTCCTGCCGCAAGGATCGGCTCGCCTTCGGAATCGCCTTTTGTCAGGGCGATGTCAATGCCATTGTGTTTCCCTGCCTCGAAACCGGCCAGTATTGTGGATTCGGAAGCCACCGGCCAGCTTAATTCAACCTCATTGTCCGTCTTGTAGCCGCTTAAAAATGACGAAATCATAGTCATGAACGTCATGAGAAGCGACATAAGAATCGAAATAATCTGTTGCATAAACTATCCTTTCTGTGTTGCGAAAATCCTGCGATTTTCTTACTTCAAAAAACATAACGAGAGTGCTATTGCAAACTGAGCTATATAATAAGTTACGTGATTCGTAACTATATCAACAGGTCTGTTTTTGCCTTCTCCGAAATAGGTTCCGTTCAGAATAAGGTCGGATACCGCGAAGAATACCGAGCCGACAAAAATCATATTGAGCCCCGTAATCTTCCAGCCGTTGAGAATCGCCATCGAGAGCGAAAACAGAACGAGCGAAAACAGAAACGGGCTGTAAAGCACGACTATCCATCTGAATTTTCCGTAGTCAACTTTAAGGAGCTTTTCGCTGAATCTAATGAATACGGTTATCACGCCGCAGAGAATTACGGGGACGATGAGATAAAGAATGTTTCCTTTGATATAGAATTCGTTTATGAGCCCTATATCGTAGAGAATATGCCCCGCAAGAAACGCCGTGAATCCGGCGTATGTATATTGGTCGGATGATTTGCGGTGCGCGTATTTAAGGTCGAGCGCAATGTCACCGAGCATTCCGCAGATGAGGCCCATCGAAATCCAGAGGCCGAATCTCAGATGGCTGTAATCAAAATCCGTAAACGCGATGCCCGAAAAGGCGGTCGCTATAAAACAGACCGATACAAGCGCCTTTATCATTGCGACAATGGGCGTGCTTCCCTTGGTCCTTTTGACGCAGAAAACCGCGAGCAGCGCTGCGCCGATTCCGGTGAAAATATAAGGTACAATCATAGTTTCCCCCTCCGGTTAATCAAAAAGATTTACGAAACATACTGACTGATACTGATATTATATCGGAGCCCTGCCGGGGCTGCCGTTATAAGCTGTTCACCAGTTTTTTGAAATGCTCTCCTCTTTCTTCAAAGCAGGAGTACTGATCGAATGAGCTCGTTGTGGGAGAGAGCAGAACGGTGTCGCCCGGTTCTGCAATCTCACGCGCGCGGGCAACGGCTTCGTCAAGAGTGGTGACGAGGATGCCGCTCTCGGGCGCGAGCTCCTTCACAAGGCGCGGTCCGCATGCGCCGTAGCCGATAATCTGCTTTACGGAGCCGAGATTCTGCCTGAGCTCATCCATCGGCAGGCCCTTCTCAAAGCCGCCGACGAGGAGTATGACTCCCCTGTCAAACGATCTGACCGCCGTGACGGTCGCGTCGGTGTTGGTTCCTTTTGAATCGTTGTAATATCTTACTCCGTCGAGCTCGCGCACAAATTCTATGCGGTGCTCAACTCCCTTGAATTCCGAAACAGCCTGAGTGATTATCTCGTTTGATACTCCGGCCGCCTTAGCCGCGGAAACGGCAACCATAACATTCTGGACATTGTGCCTGCCCACAACCTTGATTGCGCTCAGGGGCAGAACCTTTTCGCCGCGGATATAAATCCAGCCGTCTCTGATAAAGGAATCGGTATCTTCTCTCTCGAGGCTGAATGAATTGACTCTGCACTTAACGGGGTATCTGCCCGTGTATTCGCGCAGGGCGCTGTCGTCGGCGTTGAGGATGAATTCATCCGCTCCCCTCATATTGCGGTAAATCTCGGTCTTGGATTTATAATAGTTGTCAAGACCTCCCATAAAATCAATATGGTCGGGGCTGAGATTGATAATCGAGGCAACCTCGGGTCTGAATTCATCAATATCCACAAGCTGGAAATTTGAGACCTCGAGGGCAAAGTAATGACCCTCATTCTCAAAGAGATTGTAATCCATAACCATCTCGCAAAGAGCAATTCCGATATTGCCGCAGAGATGTGCCTTTTCGCCGTATGCTTTATGAAGAATTTCATAAAGGAGCGTGCTGGTTGTTGTCTTGCCGTTAGAGCCTGTGATTGCGAGGAAATGCTGCGGCTTTGATACCTTGTAGGCAAGCTCGATTTCCGTGATAACGGGAACTCCGTTTTCCTTGAGCTTCAGAATAGTCGGCGCTCTGTAGGGAACACCGGGATTCTTGACCGCGAGGTCATATTTCTCTTCGAATACGGGCATGCTCTGGTCCGTTATTTTGACTCCCATCGCCTCAAGCGACTCCGCTTCGGGAATCTCTTCCCTCTTCTTTGTTTCGGAGAGGGTGATGTGAGCGCCGAGATGATGAAGCACCTTGATTGCGGCGAGTCCGCTTCTTGCGAGCCCTATGACAAGAACATTTTTATCTTTTAAGTCCATTGTTTATATTATCTCCCTTATCAGGAAAACATGATATCCGAATATTTTGAAAAGAGTCTGGCAAAATAAGTGAGTATGCCGAGGATTGAATCACGCGAGATACCAACCGTGTCTATGCCGGGGAAGTTGATTACGGGCTCCGTGGTTGAGCCGAGCCCGAGAGCGTAAAGCTTCTGAAGCACGGCCTTCGCGATGACGAGGTTGCCCTTTGAATTCGGGTGAATCGTATCGAAGGCGATGTATTCGATGGCGTGGCCTGCGAATGCGCTCTCAATCTCAACTATGTCGATAACTCCGGGATTCGCGCTCTGATAGCCTCTGATAACGCCGTTGATGACGTTGACGCCCTTCTGATAGATGTCGGTGAAGAGAAACTTTGAAGGATTGTAGAGAGTCTGGACAAGGATTGTCGCGTGAGAATTGAGACCTCTGATTTTCGCGATGATAGCGGCGAAATTCTCGGCGAATCTCTCTTCTATCTCGTCAAAGCGCCTGTCAATTCCAAGCTCGCCTTCAATCAGAAGAGCGATGAGGTTTGCGGTGAGGAAATCGTTGCCGCCGACAGAGATGCTGATAATGTCGGCTCTTTTTACGCCTTCGCGCACGAAGTCAACATCAATATGCTTGAGCACGGCCGCGGAGGTATATCCGTTAACCGCGTAGTTTTCATAATTGTAGCCGTTGGTATCCGCAACTATTTTACCGTAGCAGGCATCCTGCGAATTTATGAGACCCGCTCCGTAGGCGATGGAGTCGCCGAGTAAAAGATAATTCTTTACGTTTGCCGCAGAGGACGAAAATGCGAATGAGCAGAAAAGGATTGCCGTTGCGATGATGATTGCCGTTGCTTTTTTGATTTTATTCATAATACACATACACTCCCGGTCGGATAATCCGACATTTTTCCATTTTAATGTTATTATATTATAATACATTTTAATCAATATGTAAAGAGCCAAAAATCCGAAGGAAAAACTTAAAAAACGCGAGTTAATGCGTTATATTTATTGATTATTTTTACATAAGGTAGTATAATGAGAAGGTAAATGATGATTTCGGGGATTTTCCCCGGAAGAGACTGAGTCATCGGAGGTAACATTATGTCTGACTGCGCAATTGTCGGTATCAACTGGGGAGACGAAGGCAAGGGCCGTATGGTTGACCTTCTTACGGAGAATTATGATATCGTCATAAGATACCAGGGAGGCGGAAACGCGGGCCACACCGTAATCAATGAATTCGGCAAGTTTGCCCTCCATCTTCTTCCCTCGGGAATTTTCAGAAAGAATGTGGTAAATATTCTCGGCAACGGCGTTGCCGTCGATCCGGAGAATCTCTGGAACGAGATAGAATATGTCAGAGAAAAGGGCGTTCCCCTCACACCCGATAATCTTAAAATCAGCGACCGCGCGTCGCTCCTCATGCCGTGGCACAGAGAGCTTGACTGCCTTGAAGAAGCCAGACTCGCCGATAAGAAATACGGCTCCACAAAGCAGGGAATCGCGCCGTTTTATTCGGATAAATATCAGAAGAAAACCGTGCTCGCCGGCGAGCTGTTTTATCCCGAAAAGCTCCGCGCTCACCTCGCGGACCTTCTCGAATGGAAGAATCTCACAATAACCAAGGTTTACGGCGGCGAAGCCTGGACCATGGAAAAGCTTGAGGAATGGCTCTCGGATTACTGCGAAAAAATCAAGCCCTTCGTGTGTGACACGGGCAAATTCCTCAGAAACGCAAAAGCCGAAGGCAAGAACATCCTCTTTGAGGCTCAGCTCGGCTCGCTGCGCGACCTCGACTACGGTATCTGCCCCTACACCACATCCTCAAACACAATCGCCTCCTACGCGCCTGTCGGCTCGGGAATCCCGGGCGTAAGGCCTCAGGAGATTGTCGGAGTTGTCAAGGCCTATTCCTCCTGCGTCGGCGAAGGCCCCTTCACCTGTGAGATGTTCGGCAAAGAGGCCGACGAGCTCAGAGAGGCCGGCGGCGAATACGGCGCCAAGACGGGCAGACCCAGGAGAGTCGGCCCCATCGATATAGTCGCCACCCGCTACGGCGTTCAGGTTCAGGCGGCAACAAATATCGCGCTCACGAAACTTGATATTCTCAGCTATATGAAAAAAATACCCATCTGCTCAAAGTATGAGCTTTACGGCGAAATCACGGACGATTTCCCGTTCCCGAGCGCTCTGCCCGATGCGAAGCCCGTCATAGAATATATGGACGGATGGGAAAGCGATATTTCTTCAATCAAAAACTGGGATGATCTGCCCGAGAATGCCCAAAAATATGTCGAATATATCGAAAAAGAAATCGGCTGCCATATCGGCTACGTTTCGGTTGGCCCCGAAAGAGAAAGCATCATCATCAGATAAGAGGTAAAACCATGCTTGATAAATACGAATCCCCTCTCTCCTCGCGCTACGCTTCCGACTATATGCTCACCCTGTTTTCGGCTCAGAAGAGAATCGAGACCTGGCGACGCCTGTGGGTATCTCTCGCAAAGGCGGAGTGCAGGCTCGGCCTGCCCGTCACTGAAGATCAGGTAAAGGAGCTTGAGGCTCATATTACCGATATAGACTTTGAATGCGCGAAGCAGAGAGAGAAGGAAGTACGCCACGACGTTATGGCTCACGTCTATACATACGGCAAGGCGGCTCCCTCCGCCGCGGGTATCATTCACCTGGGCGCGACAAGCTGCTATGTAACGGATAACGCCGATATTATTCTCTATCGCGACGCGCTGAAATTCATACGAAACGGCGTCATCGGAGTTATCAGAAATCTCGCCCGCTTCGCCGATGAATACAAGGCGATGCCGACTCTCGGCTACACTCACTACCAGCCCGCGCAGCTTGTCACGGTCGGCAAGAGGGCCTCGCTCTGGATGCAGGACCTTGCCTGCGACATAGAGGAAATCGACGACCTAATCTCAAAGATGAAGCTTCTCGGCTGCCGCGGTACAACCGGTACCGAGGCGAGCTTTATGGATCTTTTTGAGGGGGATACCTCAAAGATAGATGAGATGAATTCGCTCATCTGCAAGGATTTCGGCTTTGAAAAATGCTACTCTGTCAGCGGTCAGACCTATCCCCGCAAGCTTGATTCGAGGATTCTCAACTGCCTTTCATCGGTTGCCCAGAGCTGCTACAGGATGGCGAACGATATAAGACTCCTGCAGCACGACCGTCAGGTCGAGGAGCCGTTTGAAAAGAGTCAGATAGGCTCTTCCGCGATGGCATATAAGAGAAACCCGATGAGAAGCGAAAGAATCTGCTCTCTCGCGAGATACATTATGGCGGACGCTCTCAACGCCCCGATGACAGCGGCGACGCAGTGGCTTGAGAGAACCCTTGATGACTCTGCAAACCGCAGAATTTCAATCCCCGAGGCGTTTCTCTGCGCCGACGCGATTCTGATTCTTTCGAGAAACGTGACGGACGGTCTTCACGTCAACGACAAGATTGTTGCCAAGGCTGTCAGCGACTATCTGCCATTCATCGCCACCGAGAATATCCTTATGGAAGGCGTGAAACACGGCGGAAACAGGCAGGAGCTTCACGAGATAATCAGAACCTGCTCGATGAACGCGACCGCTAAAATGAAAAACGGCGAGCCCTTCGATCTGCTCGCGGATCTCGCATCACACAGCGAATTCAACATGACCGCCGAAGAAATGAAATCGGCGCTTGACCCGACTCTTTACACCGGCAGATGCGCCGAGCAGGTAGAGCGCTACATCAAAGAGCTCAGCGCTCTGATTGCGGAGTATAAGGAAACCGACAGCACGGTCAACGTATAATTCTCCGGTATATAAACAGACAACACCGTATGGAGATACGCTCCATACGGTGTTTTTTTTATCTGTTATTACAAGGAAATGCCCGCCCCTGCGGTTGCAGGGGCGGGCTTGGATTGCATTTAAAGGATGGGACTGTTATCAGTCGTTGCCTTCATCAATTGTATCGAACCAGTTGGCTCCGACATCGTCGCCTGACTGATCGATGGGCTGATACTGACTGCT
>CACZTQ010000053.1 GCA_902784155.1 Oscillospiraceae bacterium | reverse complement strand
TCGCGCTTCATATGCATACGAATATGTGTCAGCTCGACGGTATGACGAGCGTGACAAAGCTCGTCGAGAGGGCTGCGAAATGGGGCCACAAGGCGATTGCCGTCACGGACCACGGCGTTGTGCAGGCATTCCCCGAGGCGATGACGGCCTCCAAGGATACCGGAGTTAAAATCCTCTACGGTATGGAGGGCTACTACGTTGACGACTCGGTTACGGCCGTAACCGGAAGCCGTGCGATGCCCCTTGACGGGACCTTCATTATATTTGACGTTGAGACAACCGGACTTCGCACCGGCTATGACAGGCTCATCGAGATAGGCGCCGTAAAATATGACGGCGGGCACGAGGTCGGCTCATTCCAGACCTTCGTCAGCCCCGGCAGAAAGATTCCGCCCAAAATCACGGAGCTCACGGGAATCGATGACAATATGGTCGCCGGAGCGCCGGGCGAAAAGGAAGCGGTTGAGAAATTCTTTGAATTCGCGGGGGACGGCATACTCGTTGCCCACAACGCGACCTTTGACACCGATATCATCAAAGCCGCCTGCGAAAGATGCGGCATCCCTTATAATTACACCCACATAGACACCCTGCCCCTCTGCCAGTCGCTTGTCACGGGCGCGAAGAGATTCTCTCTCGACGCCGTGCAGAAGGCTCTCAAGCTCCCGAGCTTCGACCATCACAGAGCGGATGAGGACGCGCGCATTCTCGCGAAAATATTTGAGAAGCTCGTTGAGCTCATGCAAAAGAAGGGCATCTCGGATATATCCGACATAAATAACGTTATCAAGGCCGACCCTCTCAGAGGCAAGACCTGGCACATGATTCTGATTGCCAAAAATCAGATAGGCCTCAAGAATCTCTATCAGCTGATAACAAAATCCAACCTTGAATATTTTTACAGACACCCGAGAATTCCGCTGAGCGAGCTCATGAAGCACAGGGACGGTCTCATCCTCGGCTCCGCCTGCCAGGCGGGTCAGCTTTACACCGCCGTGCTCGAGGGCAAGCCCCACGATACTCTCGTCAGAATAGCGGAGCTCTATGACTACCTTGAAATCCAGCCGCGCGGAAACAACCGCTTCCTCATCGACAACGGCACCCTCGAGAGCGAAGAGGACCTTCTCGATATCGACAGGCAGATTATCGCCCTCGGCGATGAGCTTGGCAAGCCCGTTGTCGCTACGGGAGACGTGCATTTCATCGACAAGGAGGACGCGATTTACCGCGAAATCCTGATGACGGTCCAGGGCTTCAGCGACGCGGAGCAACAGGCTCCCCTCTATTTCAGGACAACCGACAATATGCTTGAGGAATTCAGCTGGCTCGGAGACAGGGCGAAGGAGATAGTCGTTGACAATCCCGGCAGAATCGCCGATATGTGCGATGAGCTCAGGCCCTTCCCCAAGGGCACCTTCCCGCCTCATATCGAGGGCTCGGAGGAGGCGCTCAGGAGCATCTGCTACGAGCGTATGCAGAATTATTACGGCAATCCCCTGCCCGAATATGTAAAGGCGCGCCTTGACAAGGAGCTTGAATCCATAATCAAAAACGGCTTCGCCGTGCTCTATATGATAGCGCAGAAGCTCGTCAAGGATTCCATGGACCACGGCTACTATGTCGGCTCAAGAGGCTCTGTCGGCTCGTCGTTTGTCGCCTTCGCCGCGGGTATTTCAGAGGTCAATCCCCTCGCCCCGCACTATCTCTGCCCCAAGTGCAGACACAGCGAATTCTTCACTCAGGGCGAATACGGCAGCGGCTTCGATATGCCTCCCAAAGAGTGCCCCGAATGCGGCACGGCTATGATAAGAGACGGCCACGATATTCCGTTTGAAACCTTCCTCGGCTTCTACGGAGACAAATCTCCCGATATCGACCTCAACTTCTCGAGCGAATATCAGTTCTACGCTCACAGATACACCGAGGAGCTCTTCGGAAAAACCAAGGTTTTCAAGGCGGGAACAATAGGCACCATCGCCGAAAAGACCGCCTTCGGCTACGTCAAGAAATGGATGGAGCTCACCGGCAGGGCTGATATCAACGACGCCGAAATCGACCGCCTCGCCCTCGGCTGCGTAGGCGTAAAGCGCACCTCGGGCCAGCATCCGGGCGGTATGGTCGTTATCCCGAACGATATGGACGCGGAGGATTTCACGCCGATTCAGCACCCCGCCGACGACGCGAATTCAATCCACCGCACCACTCACTTCGATTTCAACTCCCTTCACGATACAATCCTGAAGCTCGACAATCTCGGCCACGAAGTTCCTACGCTCTACAAGCATCTCGAGGACCTCACTCACACCTCGGTTATGGATGCGGATGTGTGCGACCCCAAGCTCTATCAGATGCTCACCTCGCCCGAGCCTCTCGGGCTCACCCCCGAGGATATTGACTGCCCGACGGGCACGCTCGGCCTCCCCGAGCTCGGCACCCCGTTTGTTCTCGCGATGCTCGTTGACGCGCAGCCCAGGAACTTCTCGGATATGCTTCAGATTTCGGGCCTCTCTCACGGCACGGACGTTTGGGTCGGCAACGCGCAGGATCTTATCAAGCAGGGAATATGCACCGTTTCAAACGTTATCGGCACCCGTGACAGCATCATGGTCTATCTTATCCATAAGGGCCTTGACAAGGGTATGGCGTTCAACATAATGGAGATTGTCAGAAAGGGCAAGGCGAAACAGAAGCTGACGGAGGAGCATATTCAGGCGATGAAGGATCACGATGTCCCCCAGTGGTATATCGACTCCTGCTTCAAAATCCAGTATATGTTCCCCAAGGCGCACGCCGCGGCTTACGTTATCGCCGCAATCCGTCTCGCCTGGTATAAGCTCTATTATCCCGTTGAATACTACGCGACTCACTTCACGGTCAGGGGCAAGGACCTCGATGTCAACACGATTCTCTCGGGCAGAGGCGCCGTCAAGCGCAAAATGGAAGAGCTCGACGAAAAGATAAAGGCGAAGGACGCCACCGATAAGGAGAACGATACCTACACCGGCCTTCAGATTGTCAACGAGATGATGGCGCGCGGATTTGACTTCCTGCCCATTGATATTTATAAATCCACCGCATCGAACTATATCGTTGAGGACGGCAAAATCCGTCTTCCGTTCTCGGCTCTCGCAGGCTGCGGAGAAGCGGCGGCGAAGGCGCTTGAGGAAGCGAAATACAAAAAGAACGCTGACGGCGAAATCCCGCTCGACGAAAACGGAAACCCCGTCTATGTCATCGATGAATTCATATCTGTCGAGGATGTTCAGCTGCGTTCGAGAGTATCCCAGACTATAATCGCCGCTCTCAAGGAGGCGGGAGCATTCGCCTCCCTGCCCGACACGACTCAGATATCCTTCTTCTGATATGGTCACCCGCACGGCGCGGCAAAAATCAAAACGGTCCGCAGGCTTTCTGAGCCTGCGGACTTATTATATTGTTTGACATCCGCCGTTCTTATCTGTATAATCAAATCAGGGAAAAGACAATAAAAATGACGGAGGGTTTTTGTTATGAATCCAAAGTATCCGCATCTGCTCTCACCCGGTAGAATCGGGAGCGTTGAGCTTCGCAACAGGACGGTAATGGCGGCGATGGGTATGAGCCAGTCCGACAACGGCTTTGTCAACAAGGCGGTGCTCAATCACTACTCCGCGCGCGCCGAAGGGGGCGTGGGGGCCGTTATAGTCGAGGTCACCTGCGTTGACACCCCGCTCGGTCTCAACACAAACGGAATGCTCGTCATAGACGATGACAAATACATTCCGGGTATGGCCGAGCTCGCCGGAGTAATCCACAAGGGCGGGGCAAAGGCGTTTTTGCAGATCTCACACACGGGCAGAGGCGCGAGGCGCAAGATAATCGGCGCTCAGCCCGTCGGACCGAGCGCGGTCGCGATGCCCTATTCCTTTATGATGGGCCTTGCAAACGAAACTCCCCGCGCGCTGACGGTCGATGAGATTCACGCCATTGAGGAAAAATACGCTCAGGCGGCTCTCAGGGCAAAGAAGGCGGGCTTTGACGGCGTTGAAATTCACTCGGTCGGCTACTATCTCGGTCAGCAGTTTTTATCCTCAACCGCTAATATCCGCACCGACGAATACGGCGGAAGCAGGAAAAACAGAATCCGTTTTCATCTGAATATCGTGCGCAGAATCCGCGAGCTTTGCGGCAAAGATTTCGCGATAATAGTAAAGCTCTCCGTCGTGGAGCAGGGCCCCGACGGCGGAATCTCAATCCCCGACGGGATTTATTACAGCAAGGTCCTGCAGAAGGCGGGCGTTGACGCTATCGAGGTGCTCGCGGGCAAGTGGTCGGGCGAGCCCGGCAAACGCGAAAAGCCGGAATCCGCCTATCCCGACTGTATGGCCGTGCCCCTGTGTCAGGTCGTCAAGGCGGGAATCCTGCTCACGACGGGCAAAAAGACAAAGATTCCCCTCATAGGCGGAGGCAGAGCGCAGGACCCCGCGAAGGCAGAGAAGGCGATAGCGGGCGGCAAATGCGAATTCATCTTTATCGGGCACGGGCTGCTCGTCCAGCCCGACCTCGTCAAGCTGATTGACGAGGGAAGAGAGGATGAAATACGCCCCTGCATCGGCTGCGGACACTGTATCAACCAGCAGCTGCAGCACGGCGGCAGGGCAATCTGCTCGGGCAACGCGGTGCTCGCGAGAGGCGATAACGACTATACAATCACTCCCGCCGGAACCAAAAAGCGCGTGGCCGTCATCGGCGCGGGCGTCGCGGGAATCGAGGCGGCGAGAATAGCCGCAATCAGAGGCCACGAGGTCGATTTATACGAATCCTCAAACATAATCGGCGGTCAGCTGAATCCGGCCGCAAAGCCTCCCTACAAGGACCATTTCAGGCTTCTCGCTCCCTATCTCAAAAGACAGATTGAGCTCACGGCCGTGAGGCTTCATACGGGCAAGGCGATGACAAAAGAGGATGTCCTCGCTCTCGGTGCAGACGCCGTCGTCTGCGCGACAGGCTCGAAACCCGTCTCTCTGCGGATAGACGGCTCTCAGAGGGCGGTATTCGCGAAGGACGTGCTCGCGGGAGCGGAAACAGGCAAAAACACCGTCGTCATCGGCGGCGGCTCAACGGGCTGCGAAACGGCAGAGCTTCTCGGTATGCAGGGCAAAAACGTCACGATAGTCGAGGTGACGGACACTCTCGCCGGAAACACGGGAAAGACGGCGCAGACAATCCTGCTCGGCCATCTCAAGGGCTGCGGAGTGCGCGCTCT
The DNA here is from genome assembly GCA_902784155.1 of Oscillospiraceae bacterium. GTDB lineage: Bacteria > Bacillota > Clostridia > Oscillospirales > Acutalibacteraceae > CAG-177. The sequence goes on along the minus strand of CACZTQ010000053.1, from coordinate 1,869 downwards.
GACAGGCTGCCGCGCAAAGACGATAACCGAAAACTCGGTAATCTGCGAAGATGAGAAGGGCGGAGAAATCACGCTGAAGGCCGACACCGTTGTTATGGCCATAGGCGAAAAACCCGACGCCTCTCTCTATGAGGCGCTGAAGGACGAAATCCCCGAAATCTACAATATCGGCGACTCAAACGGCGGAGGAAATCTTCCCGCCGCGGTCTATGAGGGCTACACAGCCGGCTGTAAAATCTGAGAATATATCAAAGACGGGTCCGCGCGAAAGCGCGGGCCCGCCGTAATTCTTTGTTTAATCCTGCTCCGTATCCGACATCTTTATTTTTATTCTCTCGTGACTCCCGTGACATAGATGAGCTCGCACGCGCCTGCGCCCGTGTCGGTCCTCGAGAGGCTCGAATTCCAGTCAATCCTCTCGCCCTCGGGGTTTGTTCCCGTCAGGCTGACAAGATAGCCCGTGATTTCAACTATATCGCCCTTGCGGATTTTTTTGATTTCGCCCTTGACATCGGCATCGGCGGCGATAAGATGGTTGTTTGAGGAATGCTTGTTCACTTCGCTCTCGGAGCCCACAGTGCTGAGCGTCGCCGAATCGCTGACATACCATCTGTACCATCTGCCGTCCTGACTCCAGTGGAAATCGACCTTATCGTTGTTTTCGGCAATGGTACCCCAGGCAAGAGCCACGTCCTTGGGGGCGAGGCGGTCGCCGAGACCCGTCCCCGGGTAGTTCTTTGTGCTCACGGCAAGGGCCTTGATTTTATAAGAAGCCTTGAATTTTATGTTGACATCATATTCGTCAACCTTCAGATTGACCTCGCCCGTTGCCGGAATCTGCGTGGGGTCCGAAAGCCCCGCGGCCGCTTTATGCTTTGGCGGCGGATTCCCCAGATAGAATGCGGCGGCAAGCGCCACGACAAGCAGAATGTAAAAAAACTTCTTGCTCATTCAGCTGCACCTCTTTCTCTTTTGTTTTTGGCTCATTTTTATTTCGCTTGCTGTGATTTCGGTTATTATTATAACCAAAGATTCCGCTTTTTTCAACAGAATTGCTCAAACATATATGATTTTTCACGGGCGGCGGCTTATTTTGCCCGCTTATCATTGACAAAAGGCTATTATTTGATATAATAATTGCGTAAATTTTTAACTTAAGGAGACATATTATGGCACTTGTAACAACAACCGAAATGTTCAAAAAGGCCTATGAGGGCGGCTACGCTATAGGCGCTTTCAATGTCAACAACATGGAGATAGTCCAGGGTATAGTCAATGCGGCCGATAAGCTGCAGTCCCCCGTTATTCTTCAGGTTTCAAAGGGCGCGAGAGCCTATGCCGGCCACGATTATCTTATCAAGATGGTTGAAGCCGCGACAATGCAGACAAACGTTCCCATCGCTCTTCACCTTGACCACGGCCCGGATTTCGAGACCTGCAAATCCTGCATCGACGGCGGATTCACCTCCGTTATGATTGACGGCTCAAGCCTTCCCTATGAAGAAAACATCGCTGTCACAAGAAAGGTCGTTGAATACGCTCACGCTCACGGCTGCGTGGTTGAAGGCGAGCTCGGCACCCTTGCGGGCGTTGAGGACGACGTTGTTGTCGAAGCAGGCAACGAGAGCTACACCAAGCCCGAAGAGGTTGAGGATTTCGCAAGCAGAACCGGCGTTGATTCGCTCGCCATCGCAATCGGCACCAGCCACGGCGCATATAAATTCAAGCCCGGCCAGAAGCCCCAGCTCCGCTTTGACATCCTCGAAGAGGTCAGCAAGCGTCTTCCCGGTTTCCCGATCGTTCTTCACGGCGCTTCTTCCGTTATGCCCGAATACGTTGAGAAAATCAACGCTCACGGCGGCAAGATGC
>CACZTQ010000052.1 GCA_902784155.1 Oscillospiraceae bacterium | reverse complement strand
TATATAATCGGAGCGAAGCGACCCTTCATTGCACATTGCACATTGCTAACTGCTAACTGCTCACTGCTAACTGCTAACTGAAATCATACTCCGGCTTTACCGGGGTTCCGAGTTTTGAGGAATCGACTATCGCGCGGCAGACGGCGACGGTCTTCGCGCCCTCGACGGCGTCGGTCGTGACGGGCTCGCCGTTCAGGATTGCGTCTGCAAAGACCTCGAATTCCCTTGCGGCGTTGTGGTTGTTGACTTCAACCTCTATGGTTTGCGGCTCGTGAGGCGGGCCGTCCTTCCCCGCGGTGTAAAGAGTCATCGAAGGCGAGGTGTTGTCGCAGATTATCGTTCCCTTCGTGCCGTAAATCAGGGTGCGCATCGTGTAATCTCGCTTGCAGCCCGTTGAGACAAATACTTTGCCCGCCGTGTTTTCGTCAAATTTCAGAACCGCTATTGTCGCGTCGTCATACTCCACGGTCGGGAGCAGTCTGTGAGTCCCGTAGGCAAAGACCTCCTGCGGGTCGCCCACAAGCCAGCGGAGAAGGTCAACCGCGTGGCAGCCGCCTCCGATAACTCCGTGGCGCAGAGGGTCTCCGCGCCAGGTATCAACAAAGCACATATAATCGTGGGCGTATTCCGATTCGGCAAAATAGATTTCGCCTACCGCGCCGGAGTCAATAAGCTCCTTCGCCTTTTCGAAAGCGGGCGTGAAGCGGCATATCTGCCCGACCATGAATTTCATTCCCGTCTCTCTCTGCGCCCTGATGATTTCCTCGCAGTCCTCTCTTTTGAGGGCGAGGGGCTTCTCGCAGAGAACGTTTTTGCCCGCGCGCATAAGCTCGCACGAAATCCTGCTGTGCAGCTGGTCGGGCACGGCTACGGTCACGATATCTATGCCATCCATATTGACAATATCGTGATAATCCGTGAATCTCTTCTCCTCGGGGATTCCGTATCTCTCGCCCGCGAAGCGGAGATTCTCCTCATCGCAGTCGCAGATTGCGGCGATATCCGCGCCGTAGCTCATCGCGCCCTCTATATGAGACATTCCGAATTTCATCCCTATATGCGCCGAGCGGATTTTTCTTTTTGCTGTTTCCATTATTCCGTCACTTCCGTTTAACTTGTTAATGACAGTATAATATCACGCGCTTCAAAAGTCAAAGAATTTAATACTCAGTTGTATTTCTTATTAAGAATTATCCTTGCGCGGGCTCAGACCGCCGTACCCTGTGTTGCCGGTTCCTGACTCTGTGTTCCCGGTTCCTGAGGAGCGGGATTCTCTCCCTCTCCGGGGAATCCTCTCTGCCTGCCTCCTCTGACGATTTCGCCGTTTTCATCGGTCGGGGGAGTGCCTCTGAAAGCTTCTCCGTTCTCATCCGTCGGGGGAGTGCCGCCTTTGAAAAATCCGCCCTTTTCGCCCTGCTGGAAGTTTTCGTCCCTGCCGCCGAAGCCGCGCATTCCGCCGCCGAACTGATTTGTTATTTCGCTGATCTTTTCGCCGTTCAGATAAACCTCGCCGCCGTTCAGTTCGGCCTTTCCTTCATAATCGAATCCCGACTGCGCGGTTATATTGATTTTGCCGCCGTTTATAACGATGTCTCCGTTGGAGTCAATCGCGTCCGTATCTCCCGCGCCCATTGTCACGGTTATTTCTCCGCCGTTTATTTCGACTGTCGGGGTGACTCCGTCAACCTTCTGAGCGGCGTTGATGCCGTCGTCGGAAGCGCTCAGCGTGATTATGCCGTCGTTTATCGTGACAAGCGTTCCCTCAATTCCTTCGTGAGCGGTGATATTTATGTCTCCGCCGTTGATTTTTACGCTGCTGTCGGCGTGGATTCCGTCATCGTCCGATTTGATTGTGAGCTTCCCTGCGTTAATCTCGACATCGCCGTCCGAATGAATTCCGTCTCCCTTTGCGGAAGCGGTGAGGGTGACTCCGTTAACGGTTACGCCGTCATTTCCGAAGAGAGCGGTGTTTTCACTCTCAACGGTCAGCGCGGTGTTTTCAACTGTCAGCCAATCGTTGCTTCTGATGCCGTTTCCCGCGTTGCCTTTAACCGTGAGATTTCCGCCGCCGGTTATGATAAGATCCGATTTTGAAAAGACGCAGGCGGAGGGCTCTTCTTTTTCTTTATAGGAATAACTGTCTTCATAGACATATTTCGCGGCGTCGCCGAGCGTGTTTTCGGTACCGTCGGCAACCTCGACGGTTACGGTCCCGGCCTTGAAGACGTTTATCGCTGCCGAATCGGGCGATGTTATTTCCGCGCCGCTGAGAATGAGAGTAACATCCTCGTCCGCTGCGTCAACCGTGATTTTTCCGCTGTCGAGCTTCCCGCTGAAAGAATAAGCTCCGCCCTCGCTGATAATGATATTGCCGCCGTCGGCTTTCGCGCCGCTGCCTTTGATCTGAGCGGAGGAGCCGCTGAGCTTTATTTCGGCGGAAACTTTATCATAGGTTTTGCCTGTCTTTGCCGCCTGCGTGTTTTCGGTATCCGCGGCAGCCTGTGTGTTCTCCGTCCCGGCGCTCTGTGTCTCGCTCTTCAATGCCCCGCATCCGGCGAGGGTGAGTAACGATAAGGAAAAAACAAGAATAATAATAAATAACGTTTTAAATGATTTCATAAAAATCCTCCTTCTCCGGCTGTGCCGGCTTTTGTTGACGATATAATAACCCGCGAACCTAAAGGAAAGCTAAAGGAAAAATCTTTTTTTCTTTAGGTTCTCTTTAAGAAGGGGGGTTATACTCGTCTCAGAAGAAAGGAGGCGCTCCCATGGAACGGCAGATAAGAACCTGTTTTAAAAGGTATGAAAAAAAGTTCTTCCTCACAAAAGAGCAGTATGAAGCTTTCGTTAAAAAGGCGGCGCCGTATATACGGCCCGATGAATACGGAAAATATACAATATGTAATATATACTATGATACCGATAATTACAGCCTGATAAGGGCGTCGCTCGAAAAGCCGGTGTATAAAGAGAAGCTCCGCGTCAGGAGCTACGGAGTTCCCGGCCCCTCTGACAGGGTTTTTGTGGAGCTCAAGAAAAAATACGACGGCGTTGTCTATAAGAGAAGAGTTGCAATGGCCTCTTCGGAATCCGAAAAATACCTCGCGAATATCCGCGCGGTTGAGAGCGGGGAGCAGATAAAAAGAGAGATAGAATACTTCATGCTCTTTCACGGCGCTTCGCCCAAGGTATTTATAACCTATGACCGCGAGGCGTATCAGGGGAGGGAGGACCCGGAGCTGAGAATAACCTTTGACTCGGGCATCCGCTGGCGGACCGACCGCCTGAGCCTGAGCGAGGGCGACGACGGGCTCCCTCTGACAGATGACGGCCTCATCCTGCTCGAAATCAAAATACCCGACGCCTGCCCGCTGTGGCTCGCGGGAATACTCAGCAGCCTGAGAATAACCCCCGTTTCGTTTTCAAAATACGGAACCTGCTATAAAAACCACCTTATAAAAAATACTGACGGAATAACAAAAAAGGAGATGTGTTTAAGTGCTTGAATCATTGATTAATTTCACCTCGGTCATCGACTCTGCAATCACGATAAAAACATTTTTGATCTGTACGGCGGTGTCGCTTGTCCTCGGCGTTCTGACCGCCCTCGTATATATGTTCATAAACCGCTGTTCCCGGAGCTTCGCCGTAACTCTCGCGCTGCTGCCCGCAGTAGTGCAGACGGTGATTATGCTTGTCAACGGCAATATCGGAGCGGGCGTCGCGGTAGCGGGAGCTTTTTCGCTCGTGCGCTTTCGCTCCGCGCCGGGAACGGCAGGTGAAATCAGCGCGATATTCCTCGCCATGGCAATCGGTCTCGCGACGGGAATGGGCTATGTGACTCTCGCTGTCCTCTTCTTTGTGATAATCGCGGCGGCGATGATGATTCTGAACGCCGTAAAATTCGGCGGCAGGGAGGGCTCGCTCAGAACCCTTAAAATCACAATACCCGAAAGCCTCGATTATGACGGCGTGTTTGACGACCTCTTCCTCAGATACACAAACAAAGCCGAGCTTGAGAAGGTCAAGACAACAAATATGGGTACCCTGTTTGAGCTTCAATACACCGTCTCTCTCAAAAACCCCGAAATGCCAAAGGAATTCATAGACGAAATCCGCGTGAGAAACGGAAACCTCAATATAACCTGCAGCAAATACGCGGCGGACGACTCGCTTTAATAAAAAGAATCCGGGCAAACAGGGCGTTGATTTTGCCCGGATTATCTTATATAATAATTCCGGTGGTGATTAAATGAGACTGCTTATCGCCGAAGACGAGCCCGACCTCGCGGAGGCTCTGACGGTATTTTTTGAAAGAAACAAATTCACCGTTGACACAGTCAACGACGGTCTCTCGGCCTATGAATACGCGGGCGCGGACGATTACGACGCGATAATTCTCGATATAATGATGCCGAAGCTCGACGGCATCGAGGTCCTGCGCAGACTTCGCTCCGAGGGGAATCAGACCCCCGTTATGATGCTCACCGCGAAAGCGGAAAAGACCGACAGGATAACGGGCTTTGACACCGGGGCGGACGATTATCTGCCGAAGCCCTTTGAAACGGATGAGCTTCTCAGCCGCGTGAGGGCAATGCTCAGGCGAAGAGGGGATTACAGCCCCTCCGCCATGACATTCGGAGATATTTCGCTGAATCCCTCGAGCGACATTCTTCAGTGCGCAACGGGTAAGACCGTGCGCCTGAGCGGAAGGGAATTCCAGGTTATGGAGCTGTTTATGCGCTCTCCCAAAACCGTTTTTTCCGCTGAAAAAATAATGGAGAGAGTCTGGGGCTGGGATTCGGACGCCGAAATCAACGTGGTCTGGGTGCATATTTCAAACCTGAGAAAAAAGCTGGGTTCAATCGGCTCGCGTGTTACGATACACGCAAACCGCGGGCTCGGTTATATTCTGGAGGCGGACGATGATTAAACAGTTAAGAAAAAGATTCATCACCATCTCCATTGCCGCCGTCGCCTCGGTTATGATTCTGCTTTTCGCGGGAGTCAATATCGTAAACCACATCTATGTAACCTCAAAGCTTGACGAGACGCTTGACACGATAATCCTCAATCACGGCAGAATGCCCGCGCCCGAAGAGCCCTTCGAGCCCGCGATAAAACCGGAGGCGGAGGATGACGAAACGGATGATGAGACAGATGACGGGCAGGATGAAGATGAAGACGATGACGACAGCCTTGAAGATTCCGGATATATGCGCAAACCCGGGCCCGGTCTCGCGCACAATAAGAGACAGTTTGACAAGGAGGCGCCCTTCCTCACAAGATTCTTTTCAATCCGTTTCAATGAGAAGGGCGAGCCGACGGATTATAACCTCGAAAAAATCGCCGCCGTCAGCACCGACGATGTTGATGAATACGCGCGCATAGCTTTTGAGCACGGCGAGGGCAGCGGCTATGAAAACGGATACAGATTCAGAGTGACCGCGAATGATGACGGAAGCTTTTCGGCCCTGTTTCTCGACAGCCACAAGGAGATAAGCTCCGAAATGACTCTGCTGACTGTTTCGGCGGCTGTCACGGTGCTCTGCATAGCGCTTATCTGCGTGATTATCATCCTGTTTTCAAAAAGGGCGATGGAGCCCGTCATACAGAGCGACATAAGGCAGAAGCAGTTTATAACCGACGCCGGCCACGAGCTCAAAACGCCGATAACCGTCATAAACACATGCCTGAGCGTTCTCGAGATGGAAGTGGGCAAACAGAAATGGATTGACAAGGCGCGCGGGCAGACGGATAAACTCAGGGACCTTGTAAACTCGCTCGTCACTCTCTCAAAATCCGACGAGGAGCACAAGCCCGTGAAGACCGATTTTGACGTGAGCGCGGCAGTTTCGGAGACGGCGGAATCCTTCTCGGATTTCGCGGAGAAAAACGGACATATCATAAAAACGGATATAGAGAGCGGTATAACCCTGAGCGCCGATGAATTCTCGGTCAGACAGCTTGTTTCGATACTGCTCGACAACGCCCTCAAATACGCAACGGGCGGAAGCGACATAGACTTCACGCTTAAAAAACACAAAAAGGGAATCCTGATAACGGTATCAAACGAATGCGAGAATATAGACAGCGAAGAGCTGCCGAAACTGTTTGACCGCTTTTACCGCGCGGATAAATCGAGAAACTCAGAAAAAGGCGGCTTCGGCCTCGGACTCTCGATAGCGCGCGGAATCTGTGAGAATCATAAGGGATACATCAAAGCCGATACGGAAGACGGCAGGATCGTATTCTCGGCATACATCGGGAATATATAGCAAAAAGCACGCCGGGGGGCGTGCTTTTTCAGTTAGCAGTTAGCAATGTGCAATGTGCAATGAAGGGTCGCGGATAAATCCGCTCCGGTATATTTTGCGGCGGTGGAGGTAATACCCGTAGGGGCGACAATCTGTCGCCCGCGCAATGCGATTCCTTATTTCGTAGGGGATGACGCCCTCGGCATCCCGGGTGAAAC
>CACZTQ010000051.1 GCA_902784155.1 Oscillospiraceae bacterium | reverse complement strand
TATATCGGCAAGGCGATTATAGCTGACCGACAAACCGCGCCGGCTCTCATATGACGGGAAATCCTCCGCGTTCTGCCCGGCGATTTCAAGTGCGAGATTATACAGCCGCTTCGCTTCCGCAATATCATCCTCGCGCCGGACAATATCGGCAAGTCGAATATAGCTGAGCGACAAATCGCGCCGGCTCTCATATGACGGGAATTGCTCCGCGTTCTGCTTGCGTATTTCAAGAGCAAGAATATACATCCGCTTTGCTTCTGCTATGTAATCCTCCCGCAGGGCTATACCGGCAAGGCGTTCATAGCTGACCGACAAACCGCGCCGGCTCTCATATGACGGGAATTGCTCCGCGTTCTGGTTATATTCTTCAATTGAAAGATTATACAGCCGCTTTGCTTCCGCTATGTCATCCTCGCGCAGGGCTATATCGGCAAGGTTAGTATAACTGTTGGCTAAATCGCGCCGGCTCTCATTTGACGGGAATTGCTCCGCGTTCTGCTTGCCTATTTCAAATGCAAGATTATACAGACGCTTTGCTTCCGCTATGTCATTCTCGCGCAGAGCTATATCTGCAAGACTATTATAACTGAACGACAAATCGCGCCGGCTCTGATATGACGAGAATTGCTCCGCGTTCTGTTCGTAAATTTCATGGGCGCTGTTATACAGCCGCTTCGCTTCTGCTATGTCATCCTCCCGCAGGGCTATATCGGCAAGATTGCTATAGCTGTTCGCCAGATCGCGCCGGCTCTGATATGTAGGTGACTTTTCCGCAATATTTAGGGAAACCTCAAGAGCGGAACCGGCCAGCACCTTGGCATCGGAGCGCTTATCATCAAGAAACAAAGCAATGCTTCTCCTGAAGAAACAAAGCGCCTCATACTTTGAAGCAAGGGCTTTTTCTGTCAGGAACGTATGTATCATATCTGTTTTTCTGTGTCTTTGCGCAAGCCGGCAAATACCGTTCAGAAGCCAATACCCGTTTTCCATACCGGACAGAGTTTTCGCGGCGGAAGCATAATCCTCTTCCGACGTGATTTCCAGCGAACGGAAGGCGCAGTTTTCCGCGAGCTCTTTATCCTCTTCATAAAGTCTATCCGCCGCAGCGATATCTCCGGAGCTGAAAATATGGCAGAAGAGACAGTTTTTAAGATAATCGGATTCATTGATGCTCCCGGTACCGGCGACGGCTGCCAGAATCTTTTTTTCTCCCTCGCCGGGATCGATAAACCATTCGCCCGCAAGCTCATAATCACAGAGAAACTCTCTCATACTCTTATGATAAACCGATACTTTTTTATCCTCTGTTTTGATAATAAAGCCAAGCTCCTCAACGGCCTTCACCGTTTCCTTCATATTCCTGCCCGAAAAGAGACAAAGCTCCTCAATGCTCAGCGGCATCCCGGCCGCGCAAAGCACCTCGAGAACCGGCTCATACTTTTCGCCGAATTCATCCCGCTCAAATCTTCTGTTCAACGCCTCATAATACATTGAAGAGAGACCGTCCGGCAGCGCTTCGCCCGATGACAGGCTGTAGTTTCCGGAGTCGATTTCCGCAAAAATGAAACTGAGATAAAGGAAATTGCCCTCGGATGCTGTGAGCAGCGCCTCCGCCGTCCCACCGGAATAAACTCCCCGGTCAGTCAGCTCCTGCTTAATATATTCTCTTGCGGCGCCGATATTTTTATCTCTGCTCAGTTTCACTCCCGGCAGACCGGTAACAAGGCGCTCCATATCCCTTTCGCTTCTGGCAGAGACTATAAACTTAACGCCGCCCGTCTTTTTGGCCCCGGCTTTTATTACTCTCAGGAGCTCCGAAGCGTCCCGGTGATTCATCTCGTCGATGCCGTCTATAACAAGGGCATAGCGCCCGCTTTCATCGGTGAGATGCTTTGCAAACAGATGGTCAAATGTTTCGGCAATGCTCCAGCCGCCGAGTTTATCAAAATCCTCATACGCCAATCTTTCTCTGTATTGATAATTATTACACGCAAGGAAATAAGCGAGGTTACAGAGAGTATCTTTCGGCACAAGGGTCGGATCGCAGTCAAAGGTGCAGCTGTGAATTGCCTTTACAAGCGATACGTCTTTTGAAAGCTCCGAAACAATCGCGCTTTTACCCGTCCCGGCGAGACCGCTTATGACAAAGACGTCATTCCGTTCGCCGTTTATATAATCCCCGATTTCGTTTATGACGGACTCTCTGCCGACAACTTTTTCAACTGAAACGCGGTAATCCGACTTGAAAAGCTTTGTGAATAAAATACCCTGCCCGGCCTGCATGAAATTCTCATAGTTTTCAACGGCGTCGCAAATCTGATTGATTCCACTTTCGAAATCAATGTCGAAATTCTGCCAGTCAACCCACTGAAGGCGGCAGATTATGAGCGGAGCGTCGGTGTGTTCAATACGCACCGGCACCACGCTTATTCCGCCTTTGTTTCTGGCGAAGGCGAGCTCGTCAAGGCAGACGCTGTCGGGCCTGACGGAGTAGTTGCTCATCAGAAAAATAATATAATCCGAATCCTTTATTGCGTTTTCAAGCTCATAATCCCATTTGTGCGCGTCTCTTATCGCGCCGCGGGTATCCTTATGCACTTTAAATTTCAGATTTCCGCTCTCATCCGCCATTTGGGACAGCCTGTCATAGAGCCTGTCCGCCAATCCGGAATAATTATCATGACCGTAGCTTATAAAGATTTTTTTCATATTTTTATACCTCCGGGGGAAAGTATTCACAATGCGAGTGATTTATGGGATACTCATTGCAAACCGCGAATCATCAACAGAGACTTTAAGATGGATTAATAATTGCCATCCCGTTTTATTCCGAGAATTGGAAATAAGTCACCGGTCTCTCCGGTTACCCATTTTTTCATTGTGTCTCCCAGATTGTTGCTGAGCGTATAAAGCCAGACCGGATCGCTTTCTTCTCTGAACAACCCGTCTGAATTGCCGTTGCGCTTCCTGACTTGGTATTTTATCATGCCGAGCACTGTCCGCGGCTTCTCTGACACGGTTGAAATTGTACCGCTCATACAGAAACGGACAAATATGAGATCAGACATAACAAACAGGCCTGCTCTCAGCTCATCATCTTTTTTGATTCTTTCCGAAACATCATTTGATTTCAGGAGGCTGTTCATCCTGTTTGCAAAATAAATCCTGTTGTCTTTTTCTGTTTCTTTCAGCGCCCTGAGTTTGGAATCATATTGCCCCGCGTATCTCTCGTCATACGGAATATTGAACCAGCATTCCACAAGTCTGTCATAATCATTTTTGAGTGCTTCACGAGCATCTTTGATTTCCGGATTATCGGAACCTTCAAATATCCTTATTAAATCATTATAAGAAGAAACTCCGTCAAAGAAAGAACCTTCCAATATTAATCCCCGGGGATTCTGTTCAAATTCTTCACGCTTTGTATCGGACAGTTTGAATCCTTTTATAAAAGATTCCGCCTGTTCTTTATCTCCGATTCTTTTTTCCAGCTCGTCAAACACTTTTTCGATATAGATTTTTCGCTCGGCAAACAATATTCTGAGAATTGATTCCTGCTTTAATGACGGACCGAACACATCGGAAGCTTCAAAACCTTTTATCGCGTTATCAATAACGCTTTCCCCTTCTTTATCGGAATGCCAGTTATCCGATGTCTTCATACCGGATAACAGCCTATTATATGCATTCGCGGGATCGCAGCTGTATCCGTCTATACTCTGAATCGTACAAATATAGATTTCAAAACTTTCTAAATCATCTGTGCTTTCCAGATAATACGGGAAAATGGGCTTTTTGTATGTAACAGCTCTGTCAAGCTCACTAAGGCACCAACATGATTTTACGGATTTAGGGGAAATCAAAGTCACAAAATATGAACATTTGATAATGGCATCTATAATCTCTCTAGCATATGTGCTGCCTTCGGGAATGCTGTCTGGAGCCAACCAGCATTTATACCCCTGTTTTTCAAGATATTCTTTAAGATGTTTTGCTTTTTTCACCTCCTCAGACTTATAACTGATAAAAACCGTTTGCTCTTCACTCTCTTTTGCAGGCGGAATAATCTTATTCCCGAGTTTAACTATCACCTTCAGCGTTTCCATAGCCGTATTACGGTCATAATCCTTTTCGCTCTCGGGGAGCTCGTCATAAGGAACAAGGCAGGGAGTTTCCTTTTTTGCGTCATCACGCGTGCTGCCGTATGTCCAGCCCTCGGCAATCCTGCCCTTCGCCCACACCTCGTGTGTATTTTCAGCGAGTTTTTCACAGAGCTCCGTTATCTCGGGTGATAATTCAACATCGCTTGTGTCAATCGGCTCGGGTTTATATTCTTTTCTCATTTGTATATCCTCCGTTATATTTATTAG
>CACZTQ010000050.1 GCA_902784155.1 Oscillospiraceae bacterium | reverse complement strand
CTGCAGTGAGCTCGTTGAACTTCGCTCTTGTGAGTGTGGTTTCAAGATGCTTGGGGCCTGTTGCGTCGGCTGTGATATAGGGAAGGGAGATTGAGGATGTGGTGACGCCGCTGAGCTCAATCTTTGCCTTCTCGGCGGCTTCCTTGAGTCTCTGCATTGCCATCTTGTCGGTTGTCAGGTCAAAGCCCTGATCCTTCTTGAATTCGTCAACAAGCCAGTTGATGATTCTCTGGTCGAAATCGTCGCCGCCGAGTCTGTTGTTGCCGGCTGTCGCGAGAACTTCCTGAACGCCGTCGCCCATATCGATGATGGAGACATCGAGGGTGCCGCCGCCGAGGTCATAGACCATGACCTTCTGCTCGGATTCCTTGTCGATACCGTAGGAGAGAGCGGCCGCTGTCGGCTCGTTGATGATTCTCTTGACCTCGAGGCCCGCAATCTTGCCGGCGTCTTTGGTCGCCTGTCTCTGTGAATCGGTGAAATACGCGGGAACGGTGATGACGGCCTCTGTGACCTTCTCGCCGATATAAGCCTCAGCGTCGGTCTTGAGCTTCTGAAGAATCATTGCCGATATTTCCTGAGGAGTATATTTCTTCCCGTCAATATCAACCTTATAATCGCTGCCCATCTGTCTCTTGATTGAGGAGACGGTCTTGTCGGGGTTGGTGATTGCCTGTCTCTTGGCAACCTGACCTACCATTCTTTCGCCGGTCTTGCCGAATGCGACAACCGACGGGGTTGTTCTTGAACCCTCCGCGTTTGCGATAACAACGGGTTCGCCGCCTTCAATGACGGCTACGCACGAATTGGTCGTGCCAAGATCGATTCCTATAACTTTTGACATAATAATTACCTCCGTTTATGTAAAGAAAATTTTTAACTTATCAATCAGGTATTTGCTACCTTGACGACTGCTTCTCTGATGATTTTGTCGCCTATTCTGTATCCCTTGCTGAATACCTGGGCTATGACGTTGCTTCCGAGCTCCGGGTCCTCGGTTATCATGACCGCGGAATGAATTGCGGGGTCGAATGTTTCTCCCTCTTCGCCGAAGCTCTCCACTCCGAATTTTGAGAGGACTCCGAGGAACTGGTTGAATATGAGCTCGATTCCTTTTTTATAGCTTTCGAAATCCGCTTCGGAATTCATTGCCGCCCTCTCGAAATTATCGAGAATGGGAAGAATCTCGTTGATGACATCGGCCTTTGATGAGGAGTATATATCGGATTTTTCCTTGGCTGAGCGTTTTCTGAAGTTATCGTATTCCGCCGCGAGCCTGAGGAATTTATCATCCTTCTCGGCAATCTGCGCTTTGAGAGATTCGAGCAGGCCGCCGTCTTTTGAATCTTTATTCTTTTTATCTTTCTTTTTTTGTTTTTCTTCCTTATCGGATTTAACGGCGTCTTTGTTACCGCCGGTATCCTCTGCCGTCTCTACGGTTTCTTCCGCCGTCTCCTGAGCAGGGGCCTTTTCTTCCTTTAATTTTTCGTCGTCCATTATATATTTCCTTTCTATTCTTCAAGCGCCGAGGTTATCATCCTGCCGAGCAGGTCGGTGATGTATTTCATGCTCGAGATGACAAGCGGATAATCCATCCTTGTCGGGCCTATTACGCTTATCGAGCCCGAATCATCGCCCCGCACCTTGTATCTCGCTACAACAACGCTTGAATCCTCAAGCTGTCTGAACATATTTTCGGAGCCGATTTTGACATCGATATCATCCTTTGAGGATCTGATGACCTCGGAAATCGGTTCTCTGCTGTTAAGGAATCTCAGGAGCGAGACGGCTCTTTCGCCGTAATCCATCCTCGAGAGAAGGTTTGCTTCGCCTCCGAGTATGAGCTTTGAATCGTTGGTGCTCACGGCGAGGTCGCTCAGAGCGCCGAGCAGCGGCAGCAGAGCGAAATAATCGTAATCAACCGAGGCGGCAATCGTCTGGATTTCCGCGGGGCTGATTTCGCCCGAAGGCTTGCCGATGAAGAACCTCTCGCAGATTGAATAAAACTGCTCAAGGATTCTGGCGTTAAGCTCGCTCTCAATCCTGCACAGACGGCTTTTGAGAATCCCGTTTGAAGTGAGAAGGACCATCATTGCCGTGTGAGTCCCAACGGGGACAAGCTCGATTTTGCGTATCACGTTGAGCGAGCCGACGGGAGCGGTAGATACCGCCGCGCATTTTGTTATATCCGCGAGCAGCTCGCGCGCCGTGTTGACAAGCTTTTCGGGGTCGCCCGCGGCGGGAGAGATACCTGCGTCGATAAGCCGCCTTGTGAATTCGTCTATCTCTCTGTGAGGCATAAGGTTATCGACATAGTAGCGGTAGCCCTTCTCGGAGGGAATCCTGCCGGCGGATGTGTGCGGCTGCACCAGATAGCCCATACGGTCAAGGTCATTCATTTCGTTGCGCACGGTTGCCGATGAGCAGTTGAGACCGCTCGCCGAAATCAGGCCTTTTGAGCCGACCGGCTCCCCTGTTTTGACATATATCTCAACGACATTTGCGAGAATCTGTTTTTTTCTTTCGCTGAGCCCGGTCACGATTCAGACCTCCTTCCGTACAAGAGTGCTATGTTTAGCACTCAATTAGCCCGAGTGCTAATCTATGGCTTAATAATACTCTCAAAGCGGCGGTTTGTCAATAATTTAATTGTAAACACTTTGTGAATTCCGAATAAAAAACCGGCATAGTTTTCTCACCGGCGGGATTGACGGCTGCGGGAGATAAAAAGCTCCGCGCGAATCCTCTCCCCTTCGGGCACAGGCCCGGGTTTCTCTCATAAAGAATAATCAAAAATCAATACATCGGTGCAATCTCGGTATTGACTAAGAAAAATATTTGTGATAGATTATTATAGTAAAATCAGAATAAT
>CACZTQ010000049.1 GCA_902784155.1 Oscillospiraceae bacterium | reverse complement strand
TTTGGCAATTTTTGCGATTTTGTAAGAAAATTATGATCCCGTGTGGATCGTGGGAACCGTTGATACACAAGGGATTTGGGGGTCGGAGTGACGGGATTTGAACCCACGGCCTCTTGGTCCCGAACCAAGCGCGCTACCATCTGCGCTACACCCCGATATAACACGATATTAAGTTTTAAAGAGGGGTGTGGCGCGGCGCATATTACGAGCGCAGCGAGTAACAAGGTTCTGAGCGCGAAGCGTTCAGGTTCTTACACCCCGATACAAAAACAATATTAAGATTCACAACCCCGATACCAGTTATCTTTCTCTCAGATATCAGTTATGAATCCTTGACATTATATATTAAAAAATGAATGTTGTCAACAGATATTTATTGCCGCGGCGCTTTTTTCTCTTAAATAACTATCGCCGGAAACGGCAAATCAGAAATGACCGCAATATAGACTTAATATCCGCATTGAAACGGCTGAGCTGCGTTTCAATGCGGATTTTTTTAACAGGATTCATTGCCCGGGGACTTATTCGGGCGATATTAGAATTGTCAGAACCGGGTTTATCAGATCCGCGGCTTCTTACGCAAGGCTTGTGTAATTGCGCTCGAATTTATCCTTCCACGTTTCTTCGATTCCCGCTCTCCATTTCAGAGCCGCCTGCGTGAGCTCCTCACACAGCGCGGGCATTTCGGCGGCAAGATTGTGCTTTTCACCCGGATCGGTTTCGAGGTCGGAGAGGAATACGGACTCCGCGGGCTCTTTATCCTCATCGGTGCGCCCGTTCAAAACGAGCTTGTATCTGCCTTTGCGCACGGCGGTCTGGTCTTCCATCTCCCAGAAAATATAATCGTGAAGCGATTCGTCTTCGCCGAGGAGCATCTGCCTGAGGCTTATGCCGTCAAGCTCGTATTCGCCGGGATTTCCGCCGCAGAGCTCGAGCACGGTCGGGAAAATATCCGTGGCGATATGCGGAGCGTCAACCACTCTGCCCCCGGTAACGCCCTTCCAGTAAAGGAGCGCGGGCACTCTGATTCCGCCCTCAAAGAGGCTGAATTTATGGCCCTTGAAGACTCCCGTACTGCCCCCGTAATAGAGGTCCTCGGTGCCGTCGAGCCAGTTTCTCGATTCGAGCGAGGGCCCGTTGTCGCTCTGATAATAGATTATGGTATTCTCAAGCAGTCCCTGCCTCTCAAGCTCGGCGCGGATTTCTCCGACGCCGTCGTCAACGGCGCTTATCATCGCCGCCATAAGCTGTCTGTCCTTCGGGAGATGCTCAAAGCGTTTCATATATTTTTCGGGCGCGTGCATCGGGTAATGCGGCGCGTTGTAGGCGACATAGAGGAAAAACGGGCGCTCACTGTTATTCTGTATGAATTCAATGCTTTTATCCGTTATGCGCTCGGTCATATATTCGCCGTTGTCATAGACCTCGGTTTCGTTTTCCCACAGGTCGTGAACGGGATTTGTGTTGCCGTCCGCCATTCCCCAGTAAAAGATATGCGAATAGTAATCGACACATCCGGCAAGGAATCCGCTGAATTCGTCAAAGCCGTTGCTGTTCGGCCTGCATTCATTTTTGAGGCCGAGATGCCACTTGCCCGAAATGCCCGTGTGATATCCGAGCTTTTTAAGCGCGGAGGCGATGGTAGGGACGGCGGGAGTAAGGCCGCTCGCCTTTCTGTGCCCCGCGAGTATGGCTCTCACGCCCGCGTTGGCGGGGTATCTGCCCGTTAGCAGGGCAGCCCTTGAGGGCGAGCAGACGGGAGAGGCGGAATACATTGATGTAAAGCGTATTCCCTCCGAGGCAAGAGCGTCAAGGTGCGGAGTCCTGAAATCTTCGGCTCCCATACAGCTTAAATCGCCGTATCCCTGGTCATCCGTCATTATGATTATAACATTAGGCTTTTTCATTTTTAATCTCCCTCACTATCGACATCATACGCTCACCGGCGTATTCAAAAAAAGCGGTGTACGCTTTGCAGTATCTGTTTTCGGTGAATCCGTTTATCCTGTCTCTTTTGCAGCCGCCCCGGCAGATGAAATGATAATCGCAGCCGCGGCAGTGCTCATGAATTATCTTTGACTGCTCAATGAATTCCCTGTGCTTGCCGGTTATTTCGAATGGCTTCTCATCGGTCAGAGATGCCACCCTGTATTCGTCATCGCAGTAAAAATCGCAGGGATAAATGTCGCCGTTTGCCTCAACGGTAAAATAGTTTCCGCAGACGCCGCACATCGCGCAGTTTTCGGGAGGGCTCCCGAGAAGAATACCCATATAATTATCGATATGGCGGACCGAAACGTATTCGCCCGCGATATAATCCTCATACCAGAGGTCAAATGTCTCTTTTAAGAAAAGCTCATAATTCGCTTCTGTGAGCGCCCGGCTGTCATCAGGGTCTATGCGCGGGATAAACTGGATAAACTTAAACCCGTTTGCTTTAAAAAACCGGTAGTTTGTTTTAAGTTCGTTTACGCTGTCATTATCGACAACCGCGAGAATATTGAAATCCACGCCGTGCCTGTTAAGGATTCCGGCGCATTTCATCACGCGGTCAAATACTCCCCCGCTCCCGTCGAACCGGTTCCTGTCATTGGTCTGCCTGTCTCCGTCGAGCGAAAGCCCGAGCAGAAAGCGGTTCTCTTTAAAGAAAGCGGCGTATTCGCCGTCAATCAGCAGGCCGTTTGTCTGCAGGGCATAATTTACCGGCACACGCAGATTCTTTTTGACTTCCCCGCAAAAATAAACGTAAAAACCAAGGCCTGCGAGAGTGGGCTCTCCGCCCTGAAACATTACCGTAAGGGCCGACGGACGATACTCTTTAATTCTCCGTATCAGAAGGTCAGCCGTTTCATAAGTCATTATCCTGTTTTCTCTGCCTGCGCTCGCGGACCTGTAAAAGCAGTAACTGCAATTCATATTGCACAGCCCGGCGGCAGGCTTTACGAGCAGAGTCAACGGTTTCAAAGCTTATCCGACCGCCTTTGATTATGTAATCTTATATCCCCCGGAGGAGAGCGCCGCGGCTGCCCGCCCGGCGTTTTCTTTTTTGACAAGAATATAGTCTGTGTTGAATGTGGAAACGGCAAAGATTCCGATTCCGTTATCGGCAAGGATTGAAGAAATCCGCGAAAGGATTCCGGTCAGGGAAAAATCGAGCATTCCCTGAATGCGGAACGCGCACCAGCCGTCTTCCCTCGCGTCGGTATCCGCGGGAACATCCTGCGTTTTGCAGACAAGCGAGATTTCTTCGTCTGTTTTTGAGGCGAAGCAAAACTCCGCCGAAAGATCTATATCCCCCGTGTTCCTGACTTTGCAGACCGTAAAGTCAAAGGGGAGTTTTTTTAATTCCACACCCTGTGCTCCTTGATAATCAGAGATTTACCTTGACTCCGACGGCTTCGCTTATATACTCCGCCGTTCCTTCGCCGTGCCTGTCTATATTGCTTTTAAAGCGCCCGTCAGCCGCATACATCCGGCCGAGGCAGGCAAAGATTTCGTCGGTGCAGTTATAGAAGTTTTCGGAAATATAGCTCTGAAGCTTCCCGGCGATTTCCTGCGCTTCGGCGGAATCAGGGGCATTGTTGTTTTTCATACAGGCGGCAAACTCTCCGATAATCTTATCGAGGCCGGCGGTGATTTCCGCATTCTCAGCATCGCTTCGGCTTCCCGATTTTTGAAGGAATTCCGCGTAAGAGGCGGTGCCGCCCCAGCGCTCCGCCGCCTCGGTCTCAAATTCATTATTGATTATTTTGCTCATATAATTTCCTTTATTCAATGACCGTTCAAGGCTCAGCCCTTCTGCTTCGCGTCAACGCCGAGGAATGCTCCGAAGCCTTCCACAACGGTCGAAGCGCTCTTATCCGATACTGTCAGAAGCATTGAGTTTGAAATCTCGTTGCCGCCCTCGCCGTTGTAGATGAGCAGCGGCGTGAGGATGCCTTGGGTGGTGATTGTATCGGGAAGATTGTAGCCTATGGCGTCATTGGTTATGCCCATAACGAGCAGCTGCTTGTCTTCGTCGCCCGACGCCTCTCTGACCATATCCTCGAGAGTGCGGTATTCCCAGTCTTTGCCGCTCCAGGACTGCGGGCCCGTCCACCTTGTGGCGCCGTCATATCCCTCTTTTGTGCCGTAAACGCAGGCGGGTGAGAGCTCGCCCGGGACGGTGATGAACGCGACATCCTCGCCGAGCTCGATATAGCCGATTTCGGCCATTATTCCGTAACCGCTCTCCGCAGTTGAGGAGCGCACGGCGTTGAAGCCGAGAATGCCCGTTGCCGCTCCGACTTCGAGCAGGCCGTAGTCGCAGTCAATCAGAATCTCCGTTGCTTTGATATTGACGCAGGGAGCGACCTCTTCCTTTTCTTTCGCGGCGTCAATGACGAAATGCGCGAGCGAATAGCCCTTCTTATACATATCGCCGAAGCCCGGCTCACAGCCCTCATAAAGCTCCGCCGTGACTTCCTCGCCGTATCTCTTTACCCATTCGTCTCTTGTGAGAGCTTTGGAGGCCGCCCACTCTTCGGCATCCGCGCCGATTTCAACATCCGCCGTTGAAACGCCGGCCTGAGTTCCCTGAATGAACAGGAAGTCATATCCCGCGTCTTTCATCGCGAGCTTCATATAGTAGGGGTAATCGCAGTCCGTCATATGAGTCTGCTGCGCGTTTGCCGAAACCGGATGAGCACCGATATTTGAAACGATTGTCTTTTTGCCGCTGTCGGATTCAAAGATGAAGGATGAGAATCTGTTCTGGGTTTTTGCGCCGCTGTTGAACTTATCTCTCACTCCGTTTGCCTCGGCGGTATTGAAGAATGAGAGGCTGCCGCTCTCCATCCCCGCGAAAGCTCTCTCCGCGGCATCCGAGGCCTTGTCAACAAGAGTCTCGTGCATATCCTCTTCGAGGGTCAACATATACTGACCGGGGATAAAGCGCTTGATAAGATTCGCGAACAGAACTCCGATTATCCTCTTCCAGTACATACCCTGTATATCAAGGCCCGCGTGGCAGTGAGTGGCGCTGACCGTGCAGGAGAGAATATCCTCCGGGGTGATGCCGTGACGGCCGAGCTTTTCTTCAACGCCTTTTCTTATATCGCGGCAGGTGCGGTTGGTGATACCCACGCCGTCAACGCTTATCATTATGATTACGTCATTCTTACCGTTGCCGTTGATATCGCAGTTATTCGTCAAGACAAGAACGTTGACATTCTGCCCCGAATAAACCTTGTCGATTTCGGCCTGGTAACCGCCGCCGCTGTGCATCTTATCGAGGCAGTAGCCATAGGGGTCGGGGTTGCCGTCGGCATCGCGTCTCCATTTTTCGGGAATAACGCTGTTGTCGGCGAATCCCGCCTTCCATCCCGTCCCGCTGACCTTTCCGCCGCTTCCGGGATAGAAGCATTCGCTCTCGCCGGCTTTATAATTCTTTGCGTTGCCTACGCCGAAGCGGAAATTGATTGCGGTGAGAGCCGCAAAGATTCCGTCCTGGATAAAGCCGAAAACGGTGTCGAGGGCGTGCTCGGGAAATCCATAGCCCTCTTTGACTCCGTCAGCTGCGAAGGCGCTTACGGATGAGACGGCGACAATAGCCGCCGAAAGGACAACAGCCGCTGTTTTTTTGAAAAATGACATTTTCTTTTCCTCCCCTTTGTATTAAAACCGGTTCACGGTTATTTTTAATCGCTCAATGAGTATGTGCGTATAATGACCGCCGAAACAAACACAACATCATTATAGATAAAACGGGGCTCTCCGCCGTCTGTACTGATCGCAAGCCCCTCGGCCTCGGCCGCGGCGTTACCCGTTAATCTTACAAAGGCCTCTTTTGTTTCGCCCGTTTCGAGATTTACGGACCAGGTTATCTTTTCGCCGCCGCTCTCTCCGTCATTGCTCGAAAGATAGAGAGTGCCGCCGAGAATATCTCCGCCGGTTATTTTGGTGATTTCCCTGTCGATGGGGATGCTTCCTTTATATGAAAAATCGTCAAGATTCAGCATTCTGATTTCATTGACTTCTCTCGCCTGAGTGTAATAAACCGTATTGTCTTTTATACACAGCCACGGGAAATGCCCGTTGCCCTGCCCCTCCTCCGGGAGGATATGATACTCAATGAATTCGAGAGTACCGGCGTCAAAAATCATTACTGCGGGGTTCTTGAAAAGGAACGCCTCGCACGCGCAGTATATTCTGCCGTCATAATAAGCGCAGTCGCCGAGATGGGAGTATCCCTTTGAAATCACTTCGGCGGGAAGGCACATATCATTGCGCGCGACGATTTCTCCGCTGCGCATATCTATCTTCACTATCGCGTTGTAATTCAGGAATTTGATACATCCCGTACCGTAATAGAATTCTCCGTCGGTTGTGATTCCCTGACAGAATGCGGCGCCTTCGGAATAAAGATAACCCGATTCCCCCTCGGGCTTCAGATTTCCGCTTTTGATTCCCGCGGGCGATGACAGGCTGCCGCTGAGCGCAAACAGCGCCGAGAAAATCAGAAACACCGATTTTCTCAAAAGAGTGAATACCGTCTGCATATTTTCCCCTCCTTAAATCCGTGAATCAGTCCCAGTTATATGAAACGGTCTCCGAGTCAATATTCCACACGGCGGGCACGGGATTATCATAGATATCGACGGGCGCGATGTCGTGGTCCTTCTGCGCTTCAAGATAAGCCGCTCTGAGGTCCGCCCCCTGCTCCCCCGTCACCGACGCGCACGAAACGAAAAGCGGGGTGTTGCTCTTTGAGAGCAGGTCGAGCCACTGTCTGTTTTTGCTCCAGGGAATATTGTCGCCGAGGATTCCGACGCAGTCGGCATCGACAAGGTAAAACGCTCTGTTCTGAGCGAGGCGGAAGGCGAGGGTGTTGACGCCCATCTCGCGGGTGCGCGCCCATTCCCTGCCGCTTGTATCGTCTCCCGTGCGGTTGATGTGAACAAGACCGGCGCAAAGATGAGAAACCGTATTGCAGCCGATAATCAGCATCTCGCCGCAGGCTTCTTTTATCAGCCTGTAAAAATCAAGAACGATTTCGGCGTTTGTTTTTGTTTCGTCCTCAAAATGCCAGCCTTCGTAATTTGTGATTGAATCGGTCAGGTCCTTGCCGTAATTCCCGAATAAATCAACGGTCGAAAAATCGTGCTTGAGAAGCTCATACCCCCAGGATACGATTCTCTTTATATCCGCTTTGATGAATTCTTGGGAGGCCGCATTTGTCGGGTCAAGATACTTTCTTTCGCCGTCTCTGAGAATACGCATACCGGGCGTAATTTCAGACGAAGCGTTGTCGAGGAGCCTCACCCATATTCCCGGTCTTACGCCCGCGGCTTTCATCTCAGAGGCAAGGGCCTTCATATCGCGGAATTTGCCGTTTGGCTCATAGGGACCCTGGCAGCGGTTTATCTGCCAGCCGTCATCGACAACCATAAACGGCCTGTTTTCTGTTTCGCCGGCGAGCTCCGCCTGCAGCTTAGCGTCGCTGAGAATCTCTTCATAGCTGCTCTCGCCGTAAGCGTAATACCAGTTGTTGCCGCCGTAGATTTTTTCACGGGGCAAAAGAGGATTGTCGCAGAGTTTCGCGCAGTATCTGCGAAGGCTCTCATACGGCGGCAGATTATAATGCTCAAATAAAAAAGTGCAGGCTCTGAGCTTCCTGCCGCAGAGCTTCACGCCGGCCCCGCCGTTTCGCAGGTCGATTTTCGCGGTAACACCGCTTTTATCATAAGAGAAACAGACAAAGGAAGCCGGCTGTGTTTTAACGCCGAAACAGAAGGTTTCGGATTTATCCGTCGCGGCAAAATACCAGGGCAGCGGTCTGCTCCCCGAGGAAAGTCTGCGAAAACACAAATCGCCGTAGCTGCGCTCCCAGGCATCGCCGAGAATATATAAGTCATCCCCGGTCTCAAATGCCCACTTCAATATTACAAAACGCGGTCTGTCATTCACGACCGAAACATAAACCGAAAGAGAGTCGCCGTCCTTTTCGAATTTCACCGCCGTGTCGGACGGAACCCCGTCGCAGATGATTTCGTATTCAAATCTGCCGATTTCAAAATTACGCATACCATGTCTCCCGTTCTTTAAATATTAACTCCGGGCTCGCCTCATAAATATGCCCCGCTTATGCTCGCGGGATGATACCTGTTCTTGAAAGCGCCCGGGTGTTTTTTTGATTATAGCACACGCGCGCGCGAGTTTTCAATATAAAACGCAAAAAGGGGGTTAAAACCGGACAGACCCCCGTTAAAGGGAGCCTGTCCGGAACAAAAAAAGGAGATCGAAACTATGACATCAGTCTTCTTTAACCCATACGACCGCGCCCTGATGGGGGGTGTAGGGAACGGGAGTTTTATACATCTGAGGCTTCTCCATAACCCAGGCGACGGGGTTCGGATAGCGGGCGGTGACCTGCTCCCAGCTGTCATGGATGCAGTGCTTGTCAACGTTCTTCTCAAAGAGTTCCTTTGTGAGAGGGATGCACTTGACAAGGTTCACTTCGCCGAAGCTCTTCTTGGTCTTGCTGTAAGCGATTTTGATGCGCTCGATATGGTTGGTGGCGGACCTGCGTACCTCCCAGGTCTTTTCGCCTTTAAGAATCTTTTCTCCCCATTCGGGGTTCATAATGAGAATATACATTGTGTTACCTCCTGTATTTCAGTCGAATTTAGATTCTTGCGCAACGGACCTTTACTCCGTTGTAATCGGGATCGGAATCATCAAGGATGATGATAGCTATGCTCTCTTTTCCTTCGCCTATAAGGTATCTGAATGAGTTGCCGTCCGGCTTTTTCTTACCGTTTGACATGCTTCTGAGACATTTTATGAGGGAATCATAACAGTCAATAAAATCATTGACATCGTCTCCCTTGATTTTACCGCTGAAAATGTTTAGCCCCTGCCATATATATTTGCAGTCGGACTCATCGTCTTCACCCGGCAATTCACTGTATCTTTCCAATTCTGCGCCGATTCTTTTAAACAACGGTTCACACTTATCAAGAGCCTTCTGTGACCATTCTTCTTCGGACAGCGCAAGCCAGGTGTAAATGTCGTTATAGTCATCAAAGTTGATTTCGCTGAGTTCCCAGTTTTCTTCCGAATCGGGAATATAATTGCATTCTACAGGTTTCATAAACCCTTTATGCGCGGAATCATATACATACATCACATACTGATCGGAACTGTCAAAAACTCTGCCGAACCAATAATTATAATGATTGTCTTCTGCTCCTTCTCTTACTATCAAATTTTTATAAGTAACAGCTTCGCGCAATTCGTCACAATCAAATGCGTCAAAGAACTCTTTCCAGTATCTGTATCCGACTTCTGAACCGGCAGCTATATCACATAAGCAGGAAATACTGAAGGTAACGATACCGGAGGCGTTGACGCCTTCTGAATCAAGCGGGCTGTCGGGAGCAGTGATTATATATTTTTCAGTTTCCAGAACCGGAGGCCGGGAAAAAGCATCAGCCAGAACCCACGGCTTTTTGTCGGTTTCGCTGCTATTATTAAAAGCTAAATCACTTAATGAAAAAACCTGATTGTTGATAAGCATTTCGCATTTATCAATGCTGATTCTGTTGAATACAAGCGGGGATCTGATATTGCGGATATACCGCTGAAGTTTCCGGATTACAAATGAGGCTTTGTCGCCGTTGTTGATAACCGATATTTTTTCTATCATTCGGTATTCTGTCATGTTTTTCCTTCTTTCCGGAGATTCTCTCCTTTTCTTTAACTGAAGTATAACATTTTAGGAGTCCTATAAAACGGACTTTATGCGATTTTGAGGTTGCCGGATTCGTCGATAACAAGCTTCAGGGTTCTGATATGCTTGTTGTAGTAGTTCTCTTTCTCGGCTTCATTGGGAGTGATTCTCGCCGCGTAATAAACCGATCTGAGCAGCTCCTGCGCGTTGAGTTCGAGCGCTTTTTCGAGGCGGGTTTTCAGCTCCGCGTCGAGGACTTTATTCTGGAATTCGCCGACCTTAGACGAGCAGAAATCGTTGATATAGCAGTAAAAGATTCCTTTGTCATCCATTGCGTTCTTAATGTCGCGCCCGACCTTTTCCTTCTCGACCATTACGAGGAAATCGGCGTCTTCAATGGAGTCGATGATTGCCCAGTAGTCGCTGTCGGACGAAACGATGATGAAGGCGCCGACATCTTCGCGGTAGTGCTCTCTGGAAATATCCGTAATCATCTTGTGATCAACGAGGGATTTGGATTCATTGAGTCTCTCAACGAGGATATATTCGAAATTGATAACGCCTCCGAATTCCTCGGTGAGCATCTTCCAGGCGGGAGTGGTGTGAACATCATCATAGAGGATGACCTTGTTTATCTTTGAAATCTTTTCATCGTCAAGGCCTTTGAGAGTTGAATAGAGTCTGTAAGCGTCGGAGTTTTCGCAGTCAACAACCACATCGATAACTTCGTTTCTGCCGATAAAATCGTAAATGCCCGATTTTACGCTGTCGTTAACGTCGGTAACTTTATCCTCGCCGGCAAACCAGTCGTTATTCTGAGCATAGAGCGCCTTGAGGAATTTTTTATCGCTGATAAGCACATTGCCCTCATCCACTGCTTCCCAGTTTGCGTAGCAGCCGAAGGGATAATAGGCTCTGTTCGCGTTGAATTTCTTGCTCTCTCTGATTATCCTGTCTTCCTTTGTCCCGTCCGGCATAATGAACATTCTTCTGACATATTTCCACTCGAGCCAGTCGGGGAAGATGTTGCGGCATTCATCAATTCTGTTTACTATGAGATTATTTATATCGACTATGTATTTGTTTACTCTGTAATTTGCCCTGATTATCTGAACTCCGCATTTCTGAAGCATCCTGACCTCGTCCATATAAAGCTCCATTCTGTCAAGATTCTGAAGCTCGTATCTGAAGGCGTTCTCGGTTTTCAAATAATTGGTGAGGAGTTTCGTGCGCAGGATGCTCAGGTTTCTGATGACCTTGCAGCTTGATTTTTCGAGAATGTTTATCTCTTCTTCCTCATCCTCAAAAAACTGCTTCAGTTTATCTTCTTTCACACCGATGAGATAGGCAATCTTTGACGTTACTTCCGTCTGATTCTTCTTGAAAAGATTGAGCTTGGCAAGTTCTTCCAGTCCTAAAGGTTTACACATGATTTTGACTCCTTTCATCTGTCTGTCTTTATTCTATCACAGCAGCGGTCCGATAAAACGGACTTTGTCGTGATATTTCCTGTTTGTTTCCGAAGCCTTCTCTCCGGCTTCAATGTTATTATATAACGTTTGCTGTCCGATAAAACGGACTTTTACCGTGCTCCGGCGCGTATCCGTTTTTCTTTTTTTCTCTCCCTTACAAGACCATTATCTCACATTCAGAGTCCGTTAAAACTCCCTTCCAGAGCAGCCGTGCAAAAACCGCAAAGGGCGGTACCGGTGTCTCCCGCACCGGGGAGCTTTGCGCACGGCGGGTGAATCCTGCGCCCCTTTCGTTATTTTTTATAACAAAGCGGCGCATTTTTCATAATTATTTATAGTTTAAAACACGGGAAAAAATGTGATAAAATAGTCGTGTATAATCAAGAAAGAGAGGTTAATCAATGGAACGATTTGATGTTATTGTGGTCGGCGCGGGAAACGGCGGTCTCGTCGCGGGTACAGCCGTTGCAAAGGCGGGCTATAAGACGCTGATTCTTGAGAAGCACAATCTCCCCGGCGGCTGCGCCACAAGTTTTGTACGCGGCAGATTTGAATTTGAAGCCGCTCTTCACGAGCTCTGCGACTCCTCCGCAAACGAAAACGACAACGGAGTAAAAAGCATTTTCACACGCCTGGGTGTCGAAGTGCCGATGATTTATGAAAAGACCCTCTTCCGCACCATTGTCAAGGGCGAGGACGGATATGACGTGCGCCTGAATTCGGGATATGACGGCTTCCTTGACAGTATGGAGCAGGCCGTGCCCGGCTGCAGAGAGAGCGTCAAAAAATACCTCGACCTCATGGCGCTGCTCAACGAGGCTCAGGACTATCTGAATAACGGAGTCCCCAACCCCGCGAAGCTTATGGGAAAATACGGCGATTTCGTTCGCGCCGCTTCGCATTCAAGCGACGAGATAATGGCGGAATTCGGCATTCCCGAAAAGGCGAAGAATATCATCAACACTTACTGGGGATATCTCGGAGTGCCCTGCGACGACCTCAACGCCCTTCACTATCTGAGCATGGTGGAATCATACGTCAGCAACAAGCCCGTGATGCCTTATCACCGCTCTCACGAATTGTCTCTCGCTCTCGTGAAGGCGTTTCAGTCATACGGCGGCGAAATCAGATACAACAGCGAAGTAACCGAATTCATTTATAATTCGGCGGGCGCCGCTGTCGGAGTCAAGGCCGGCGGCAAAGAGATTCTCGCCAGAAAAATCATCTCAAATATCATACCCAACAATGTTTTCAATATTTCGGATGAAACAAAAATCCCCAAATCGGCGGTCAAACTCGCCAACGCGAGGAAGCTCGGCCTTTCATTCATCACGGCTTACATAGGGCTTGACGCGAGCGCCGAGGAGCTCGGAATCGAGGATTACAGCGTATTTATCTGCAACAGCCCCGATACGAGAAAGCAGTTTGAAGACAGGCTCAATTACGGTATGTATGTTGTCAACTGTCTCAATAACGCGGTGCCCGGCGCCTCGGAAGAGGGCACGAGCATGCTCTTCTTCACTCTGCCGATGATGCCGGAGGATTTCCCGGCAGACCTCAAAGCCGAAGACTATAAGAAATATAAAAACGACTATGTCAAACGATACATTGAAGACTATGAAAAGACTCTCGGTGTAAGCATCTCCGACCACATTGAAGAGATTGCGATTGCCACCCCCGTTACCTTTGCGAGATATCTGAGCACCCCCGCCGGCAACATATACGCCTACTCGAACGAGGGATGGGATAATGTTGTTCTCAGGACCGTATTTGACAACATAGACAAGAAGATACCGAATCTCTCATTCTGCGGAGGTCACGGCATCAGAGGCGACGGATATTCATCGGCATATATGACAGGCGCAATGACGGCCGAAAAGGTTATTGCCGAATTAAGGAGGGAAATGTGATGAGCGATTTAAACAACATTCCGAGAGCCGATTTATTCTCGATGTTTTTCAAAAGAATCAAAGCCGTAAAAGCAGCATCCGACTCCCCCGTCAAAGATCTTGATTCTTATCCGGCAAACAGGCTCGCCAAGGAGCTTCACCCCGAATGTCAGCACCTTAAAATCAAAAAAATCATCCCGTTTTCGGATGATTTCAAATGCTTTGTATTTGAGGGTGACAAAGAGCTCGGGACTGAGAAGCCCGCGTGGTTTTCAGCCGGTCAGTATCTCGTCATCGCCGTTGAGATTGACGGCAAGACCTACTGCAGACCTTATTCAATCGCTTCTTCGCCGAGAGATACTCTCAAGGGCGAAGTGATGATTGCAGTCAAGAGGGTAAACGAGGGAATAGTTTCCGGCTATCTGCTCGACAATATGAAAGAGGGCGATAAGATTCTCGCCTCGGGCCCGCTCGGAGATTTTACCTATGAGCCTCTGCGCGACGCGAAGACGGTCATCGGAATTGCCGGCGGCAGCGGAATCACTCCCTTCAGATCATTCGCCAAGGCGATAGCGGAGGGCGATGAGGATTTCAGCCTCATTCTGCTCTACGGCAGCAGGACTCTTGAGGACGCCGTATTCAGCGATGAAATAAAGGCGCTCGCTCAGGATAATCCAAAAATCACGCTCGTCAATGTGCTCAGCGAAGAGAAGAAAAAGGGATGCGAAAACGGTTTCATCGGCAAAAAGCTGATTCTCAAATACGCGCCCGAAAACGAAAACTACTCGATTTTCCTCTGCGGACCGCAGGCAATGTATGAATTCGCAGACAAAGAGATTGCCCAGCTCGGCCTGAGAAGGAAATTCATCCGCCACGAGGTATTCGGCGAATACTTCCATCCCGAAAAGAATGAGGATTACACGGCGGATATTGACGCCGTTTATAATCTGACGGTGAGAATTTCGGGCGAAGAGTATTCCTGCTCCTGCCCCGCCGGCACATCGCTGCTTAGGGCAATGGAGGCCGCCGGAATAAAAGCGCCGAGCGACTGCAGAAGCGGCAGATGCGGCTGGTGCAGGTCTCAGCTGATTTCGGGAGACGTTTATATCCCGCAGAGCGTTGACGGCAGACGTATGGCAGACAGGGAATTCGGATATATCCATCCCTGCTGCTCATTCCCGCTCAGCGACGTTGTGATAGACGTACCTCCGGTTAAAGGATAAATGTAACATCAAATAAACAAACAGTCCGCAGAATGCAAAAACATCCTGCGGACCTTTTTCTTATCTCTGTATTTTTATGTGTATGATAAGCTCATCATAACGCGGCTTTCATCAGGCCGCCTGCCTTGAAGCGGCATAGCTTCTGAAAAGCTCAAAGACATATTTAAGACCTTTTATCATAATGGTAAAGAGTCTTACGGCGAGATCCATCACGGCGCTGAAGTCGGGCGCGGTATCGGCGGTATCCGACGGAGTGTCGGAGGGATTTCCGGCCGGATTATCGGCGGGAGTCTGAGGCTGAGGGTTGCCGGCAACAGGCAAGGTAACCGCCGGCAGAGAGTCGCTGAAATTCGGATGGATGCATCCCCAGTAGCTCTCCCAGGTATAGTAGCCCGTATATTGTATGACATACTTCATACCCGACCAGTTCTGATGATAGGTTGAATAATCGCTCTCATAGATTCCGACGTGACCCGCGGAATCATTTGTATATATGAGAATATCGCCCTTCTGAGGAACTCCGCCCTGAGTGCGGGTCCATCCCTCGGGAAGAGGAGCGGTCGCAAAGGTTGCGGCAACTCCGAGAGGCGCTTTTTCGCCGAGATATTCATAATAGGCCGAAACATAATCGACGCAGTAGCCGTTTCCGAATTTCTGACCGAGGCAGGATTTGGCCCAGTTAATCGCGTCTGCGCTTGTAACGCTTGTTGCAAAAACACACGTTCCCGATGAAAACACCGTAACTGTTATACATAAAATAACGGAAATAATTCCGAGAATTTTTCTTTTCACTTTGAGTCCTCCGCATACCGGTTTTTGTGAGTGGGGAAATATAATAACACAACCGGCATTAAATGTCAAACGCAAAAATCATTTTCCTATGGCGGCGTTCATGCTGCCTGACCTGTAGCCGGAAATATCGAGGGAGACGTAGGTGAAGCCGATTCTTCTGAATTTCTCATAGACCGTTCTCCTCATTTCATCCTGCATAAAGCGGGGTATCTCCGCTTCCTCGAGCTCTATCCTCGCGTTGTTCCCGTGAATTCTCACCCTGAGCTGACCGAATCCCCTGTCGATGAGGAACTGCTCCGCCCTGTCTG
The DNA here is from genome assembly GCA_902784155.1 of Oscillospiraceae bacterium. GTDB lineage: Bacteria > Bacillota > Clostridia > Oscillospirales > Acutalibacteraceae > CAG-177. The sequence goes on along the minus strand of CACZTQ010000049.1, from coordinate 2,234 downwards.
CCATCGAAAGATTCTCCGGGGTGAGTCTGTCGCCGTAGGGAATCCTCGTCGCAAGGCAGGCGTAGGAAGGCTTCTTCCAGGTCGGGAGGCCGAACCGCTTTGAGAGGGCGCGGATTTCTTTTTTTGAGAATCCGTTATCACGCAGCGGGCTTTTGACGCCGAGCTCGGCGATTGCCCTGTGACCGGGCCTGTAATCGGAATTATCATCCGTGTTTGAGGCCTCCGCTACGGCTGAAAAACCGCTTCGCGAGGCATAATCCGTTATCAGCTCAAATATCTCGCGCTTGCAGTAATAGCACCGCTCGGGAGGATTTGACGCAATCATCTCGTTTTTAAGCGGCCGCGCTGTCAGCAGCTCGGCGCGGATTCCGTGCTCTCTGCAGAAATCCCGGGCCTCATTGATTTCGCGCGAAGGAACAAACTCCGACGACACGGTGAGCGCCGCGGCGTTTTCGCCGAGCGCCTCCTTCGCGGCAAAAAGAAGGAAGGTCGAATCAACCCCTCCCGAAAAAGCGACAATAACGCTTCCGAGCGAGGCGAGGTATTCCTTCAGCTTTTCATATTTATTTAAAAGAAGCTCTTCGTTATTCATTTTCACTCCGAAATAATATCCCTGATAATCTCGGACGCAATCATCAGCCCGGCTGAGCCGGGAACAAATGCCGTGCTGCCCGGTATATCCTTCCTTGTCGCGGTTTCATCCGTGTCGCGCGAAGAGATTCTTTGCGCCGGAGCTACCGGCTCCTCGTCGGAATAAACCACTTTAACCCCTTCAACGCCCCTCTTTTTAAGCTCCCTGCGCATAACGCGGGCAAGAGGGCACACGCGCGTTTCATAAATATCGGCTACCTTCAGGTTGCCGGGCGAGAGCTTGTTGCCTGTACCCATTGAACTGATTACGGGCACCCCCGCTCTGCGGGAGGCCTGAATCAATTCGAGCTTTGCCGTGACGGTATCGACGGCATCGACCACATAGTCATACTCGTCAAACGGGAAATCCGCCGAATTGCCGGGCAGGAAGAAGGTGTTGTAAACGCGTATATCCGCGTCGGGATTTATATCGAGCATCCTCTCGCGCATCACTTCCGTCTTGAGCCTTCCGATGCTCGAATGAGCGGCGATAATCTGCCTGTTGAGGTTTGAGACGGAGACCGTATCCTTATCGACAAGGTCAAAGTGCCCGACTCCGCTGCGCACAAGCGCCTCGCAGACATAGCCTCCCACGCCTCCGATTCCGAAGACGGCGACTCTCGCGTCATTCAGGTTTTTCATTGCCTCTTCGCCGAGAAGAAGCTCTGTTCTTGAAAACTGTTCTTTCATATTCAGATAAATTGATTAAAAGCGGCTCCGCGCGAAATCCGCCCCGAAGCCGCTGTTTCAGATTAAAGGCCTGTCTTTTCTCTGATGTAGTTTCTTGCGAGAAGAGCATACTCAAAGGGATTCGCCTTCGCGGGATCCTGCTCCGCCTCAACGACTATCCAGCCCTCATAGCCTGCCTCATCGAGGATGTCGAAAACGGGAGTGAAATCAAAATCGCCGTCTCCGGGAACGGTGAAAGCTCCCGCTCTCACGCAGTCAAGGAAGCTCCAGCCGTTTGCCTTGCCCTGAGCGATGACATCGCTGCGGGTGCTCTTGAGGTGAACGTGCTTGATTCTCTTTGCGTACTTTTTAAGCACGCCGATCGCGTCCTCGCCGCTGAATGCGAGATGGCCGGTATCGTAGAGAAGGTAAACGAGATCGGGGTCGGTGATTTCCATAAGCTTATCAATTTCGGCCTCGGTCTGGACTCCGGTGCCCATGTGATGATGAACGGTGAAGGTCATGCCCTTCTCTTTGGCAAGTCTGCCCATATCGTTGAAGCCCTTGCGGATAAGCTCCCACTGCTCATCGGTGTAAACGGGCTTATCTGCAAAAATGCTCTTGCTTGTTCCCTGAATGGAGTTTCCCTGCTCGGATGCGCCTATAACCTTTGCGCCGAGAGCGTGAAGAAAATCTCTGTGCTTTATAAAAGCCTCTATCGTTGCGTCATAGCCCTCGGAGAGGAGGAGTGAAGAGAACCAGGCGTTGCAGATTCTCATTCCCCTGACCTCAAGCTTATGTTTGAGGATATCGACATCCTTGGGATATTTGTTGCCCATTTCACTGCCGGTGAATCCCGCGAGAGCCATTTCGCTCACGCACTGCTCAAAGGTATGCTCCGCGCCGAGATCGGGAAGGTCGTCATTTGTCCAGGC
>CACZTQ010000048.1 GCA_902784155.1 Oscillospiraceae bacterium | reverse complement strand
GTGACGGCAAGGATGTCACAATCTGCGCAACCGGTCTTATGGTAAACGAAGCCATTGAAGCCAAAAAGCTTCTTCTCAATGACGGCATAGACGCGGAGATAGTTAACGTTCCCACAATCAAGCCCCTTGACGCCGAGACAATCTGCGCATCGGCAGCCAAAACCGGGTGCGTTGTTACGGCGGAAGAGCATAATATAATCGGCGGTCTCGGCAGCGCGGTTAGCGAAGCTGTCTGCGAGAGCGGAACCTGTGTTCCCGTAGTCAGAGTCGGTGTCAACGATGTATTCGGTAAATCCGGCCCCGCAGTAGAGCTGCTCCATATTTTCGGCCTTGACGCTCAGAATATCGCTGATAAGGCCAAAAAGGCTATTTCATTAAAGAAACAGGGTTAAGAAATGAAGAGTGACAGAATTCTCAAAAAAGCTGTTTTCGGCGGATTCAAAAGAGCCGATGTGCTCGATTATGTCGAAAAGCTTCAGCGCGAAAACGTTTCGCTTGCCGAAGAATTGAGACAAAAATGCGCCGACAGCTCGGAGATTGAATCAATCAGAGCTGAATACGAAAAAATGAAATCCGAACTCGGCGGAATCAAAGCTGAGCTTGAGGAAGCATTGCCCAAGCTTCGCGAAGCGGAGGAGAAGGCTGCGGCTCTCGGAAGTGAAAACGCGGCCCTCAGGGAAACGCTTTCAAGCAAAGAGAATGAGCTTTCTTCCATTGAGCGCGAATATGCCGTATTCAGAAACGATAAGTCAAACGCTCTCATTCAGGATGCCATGAAGTATTCCGATACGCTTGTGGATACGGCAAAGGAATCCGCCGGCAGGGCTCTTGTGAAAGCCGGCGACTCCATCAACGCCGCATCGCTTGATATAAAAACAGCGGGGGAGAGAGTTCGCACCGCTCAGGTCAATCTTGATTACTCTCTCAATTCCGTCAAATCAAGTGTTGATAAACTTATAGAAGAGCTTGAGAGCGCTGTTGACAGCCTTCATCCCGGAGAATAATATGTCAGAATTCAGAATAGACTTAAAAAATATCAGAGAGATTATTCCTTCTCTCAAAGCCGGCGATTCCGTATATCTCAGTGGCGTTTGCTACACCGCGAGAGACGCGGCTCATAAAAAACTGTTTTCCCTGCTCGATGAGGGCAGGGAATTGCCCATTGATATAAAAGACGCCTGCATTTATTTCGCGGGCCCCACGCCTACGCCCGAAGGGCTTCCCATCGGAAGCTGCGGACCTACAACCTCGGGTCGTATGGACCCTTATTCGCCCCGTCTGCTTGATCTCGGTCTCGCGGCGATGATAGGCAAAGGCAAAAGAAACGCAGGAGTTGTTGACGCCATTGTCAGAAACAAGGCGGTTTATTTCTGCGCTATCGGCGGAGCGGGAGCTCTTTGCGCCCGAAGCATTGCCGAGTATGAAGAAATCGCATTCCCCGAGCTTGGCTGCGAAAGCATCAAGCGGCTTGTTCTCAGGGATTTCCCTGCTTATGTCGGGATTGACTGCTGCGGAAATTCCATTTATAAGGATTAGTTTATGTTTAATTTAATTCCCGTTACGGCCGCGGTTATTCCGGCCGTAATCCTTCTTGTCAAAGTTTACAGGGCGGACAGGCTCGAAAAAGAGCCGCCCCGTCTTATAGTTTCGCTTGTCATTCTCGGTATCATCTCGACAACCATTGCCGGATTCCTTGAGGGGCTCGGCATTTCTTTTCTTAAATCTGTACTGACCGAGAATTCTCTTCTTTATAATCTGATTCTCTATTTCGGTATTGTCGCCGTTTCCGAAGAAGGGGCGAAATACGTTCTTCTCAAAAAAAGAACCTGGAATTCCCCGTATTTTAACTGCTCGTTTGACGGTGTGGTTTATTCCGTTTCGGTTTCTCTCGGATTTGCCCTTTGGGAGAATATCGCCTATGTTTTGCAGTACGGTTTCTCAACGGCTGTTGTCAGAGCTGTCACCGCAGTACCCGGTCACGCCTGCTTCGGTGTATTTATGGGAGTCTGGTACGGCGCCGCAAAACGCTGGAATAACAGGGGAGAAGCGGCAAAATCGGGCTATTGCAGGAAGAAGGCTTTTCTGATTCCCGTATTGATGCACGGCGCTTATGATTTCCTTACCACTCTCGGCGGCGATTACATTTCTCTTATTTGGGTTGTGTTTGTCATTATTCTTTTTGTCCTCGCTTACAACAGAGTCAGAATCTCCGCGAGAAATGATGAATACATCGATTACCGTCAGTATGACAGCTTTTTTATAAAGTGAATTCATTCTCTTTATATTATTATTTATAAGTTGACATTTTTCTTATTTGTGGTAAAATATTCAAGGAAATTCCGGGAGGCATAGCTCAGCTGGTCAGAGTGCCTGCTTCACACGCAGGAGGTC
>CACZTQ010000047.1 GCA_902784155.1 Oscillospiraceae bacterium | reverse complement strand
TGTCAGGGAGCAGCTCGGCTACGCCGGAGGAATATTCGGCAACGCCATGGGGCAGGACAGCACCGAAACTTTCGCCGATAAATTCAATCGCAATTTTATGGGCCTTACGCCCAATATGCTGATTCTCAAGGGAAACATCGGCACTATACTCGGCTTTTTTATCCCTCCGCTCGCGGGCACGCTGTATGACATGCCGGCGGTCGGTAAAAGGAGTCACCTGCGCACCGCTCTTATGATTGCTCCCTTGCCTTTTGCTCTGACTTCAATGCTGCTCTTTATAGTCCCGACAGGAAGCAGCGTTTATAATTTTATCTGGACGATGTTTTTCAGCATCTTCTTTTCCGTTGCCGATACCTTCTATGATATAGCGCTCAATACACTCGGGCTTAAGATGGTTTCAAATCCGCCGGACAGGAAGAAATTCTTTACCTTCGAGTCGATAGCATCCACACTCGGCTCTATGCTGCCCGGAGGGGTAATTCCCGTGCTTGTCGGATTGACAGACGATGCCACGAGGCAGAAATGGACTTATTTTTTTATTGCGCTCGGCTTTTGTATTATTGGAGTTGCCGCAATGTATGCCCCTTATATGACCATAGGTGAGCGGGCCGCTTTTTATGCTCCCGATGAAGAGGGGAGAAAGAAGGCCGAGAAGTTTAAGTTTGACAGGCGAAATCTGACCGCCATCATTCACAACAGGCCGTTTGTAGTCTTGCAGCTTGCCAACTTCTTTGAAATTATCAGGCAGATAACCTATAAGATACTTCCCTTCTTTTATGAGGATACTCTCGACGCTTATTCGATGCAGACAATTGTCGGCACCATCAGCGGAGCAATCTCTTATGTGGGGCTTATGGCCGTACCGTTTGTGGGTAAGAAATTATCCGCGAGAGGCATGCTGGTCGGCGGATACTCTTATACGGCTTTGTTCTACGCGATTATTTCGTCATTCAATCTCGGTTTTACGGTTGAAAAAATACGCAAAAAGAAATGGATTATCGGCGCCTGCATTGCCCTTGCGGGTATGCCTAACGCCGCGCAGAGCGCCGCGAGAAGAATAATAACAGCCGATTCGACAGATTATATGGAATGGTATTCCGAAAACAGATTCGGCTATCCTCTTCGCAGCGACGGAATGCTCAGCGCCTCGCAGAATATACTCGGCAAATTCAATTCTCTGGTCAAAGAGAATCTCTACAACATTTTATTCAAGGTAATCAGATATAAATCAAATGAACTCAAAGACGGAAGCAAACCTGTTCAGTCCGCTTCAACTCTCGCCGGAATCTACCGGATAGCGAGTCTCTGCGGGCTTTTGGGAAACGTGCTTCCCGCGCTGTCATTCCTTCTCGATAACTACAGCGGCAGGAAAAAAGAAAAAATATATGCTGAATTGCTCGAGATGAGGAAGGCGAGAGAAGCCATAGCGGAGGAATTTGAAAATGATTGATTATTCTCTTTCTCCTCGCGGCGCCGAAATTGTATTCGGCAAAAATAAGCTTTTAATCACAAATGAAGACAAATGCGTCTGGCGTATCAGAAGCGAATCGGGCGGCGGCTTTGACGATATGGGAGCCGCCCAGACTCTTGCGTCCGACCTCGGCGAATACACCGCTCCGGTTTTGTCCGCTTTGGAAACGGCGGAAGAAAACGGGTATCTTAAAATCATTTCGCGCGACGGTACCGCCGTAAAGATACGTCCGGAATGCATTGAGATTTTAAACACAGCCGGAAAGACCGTCAGAAAAATTAAGGGTATAACCCGGAAAGAGAAGTCTTATACAGTTTCAATCGAAGCTATTCGCGGCGAGAGATTATACGGAACGGGCGAAAGGTTTGACAGAGTAATTCAAAGAGGCAAAAAGCTTGACCTCTATGCCGTTGACCGCTGGTGTCAGACCAAGGGCAACAGTTATATTCCGATTCCCGTTTTGCTCTCATCGGGAGCCGATATGATGCTTCTTAACAGATATGAGCGCTCGGTCTTTGATATCTGCTCGTCGGACAGAAACAGTATAATAATTGAGACGAAAAGCGCTCCGGTAGATTTGTATTTTTTCATATCGGATTCGGCCGCGGATAATATTTCCGCCTATTGCAGCCTGACGGGTTTTGCTCCTATGCCTCCCGAATGGGCGTTCGGGACTATTGTCTGCCGCTATCATCCCGAATTCTATACCAAAGAAGGCGTCTATGCCATGGCGGACGCCATGAAGGAAAATGATTTCCCCTGGAGCGCCGTTATTCTCGAGGGCTTCAGACCTTATCAAAAAGAGAAATTCGATGAATTAAAAGAAATCTGCGACAAAGTCCACTCAATGGGCAAAAAAGTTATGCTCTATGAGCAGTGCGGCAGATTTCCGAAGGATGCAGACGTGTTATTCGGCCTTGACGATTCATTCGCCGTCTCGTCCTCGGGAGGAGTCGAACTGAGCGAAACGAGCTCATATAATAAACTCGATAATTTCAACAAGAAAAAAATGAGGTGTATCGACCTAACCTCTCAAAGATGCAGAGATAAGTGGGAGGAATTCTGGAATTATTATGTCGGCGAAATGGGCGTTGACGGAGCAAAAATTGATTTTTGCGAGCAGTTCCCAGACGGCGATGATATTAAGTTTGCGGACAGGCGCAATCCCGCCGGCGCTCATCACTGGTACCCGACGCTCTATAATACTTTGAGATTAAGGCATTTCGGAACCCGTCCTCAGGGAGGCCTGAATTTTTCGAGAGGGGGAGGAATCGGCGCTCAGCGCTATCCGTTTGTCTGGGCTGGCGATCAGAGAAGAGAATTCTATTTTTTAAAGCCTGTCATCAGAGCCGCTCTCTCGCTCGGGCTTTCGGGAGTTCCGTTTGTCAGCTGGGATATGGCCGGCTATCAGCCATCCTTCAACCCTATAGACAAAAGACAGGAGGACAGGGTCTTTCTCAGAGGGCTTGAATTCACGGCGTTTTCTCCCTGCATCCAGACTCACGGTAAAATTAAAAGGCCTTATGATTTCGACTCTCACACCAAGGATGTTTACAGGGCTTATTCAAAGCTCCACGAGGCTCTGAAGCCGTATCTTATTGAGCAGTCCGCCGTTTCCTGTAAGACAGGGCTGCCGCTTATGAGACATCTATTTTTATATGACAGCGGCGATGAAAAATGCGCCGATACCGAGGACGAATATATGCTCGGCGAAGCTCTGCTTGTTTCGCCTGTTCTCACAAGGCGGCGCAGGAGAAATATATACCTGCCGAAGGGCAAGTGGATAAATATATTTGACGGTAAGGAGTATGATGGCGGAAGGACTTTAAAGCGCTTTATAGTTCCTCCCGAATCCGTTCCCGTATTCCGCCTTGCCGGCGTTTCTACTCCCGGTCTTGAAGAGTTTCTCGCGAATGCCCGTGAGCAGATTGATACAATTAACAGATTATCGGAATAGTATAACAAGGAGAGAATCAGATGGCCGATTTCAATTCGTCTATATTTGATAATTCAAGAGACAGGGTTCTGCTCTGCGCCCACAGAGGTGTTTCGGGGGCTGATATTCCCTGCAATTCTCTCGCGGCTTTCAAAGCCGCTCTTATGAGCGGCGCTGATATGATAGAGCTTGATGTTACAAAGAGCATTGACGGCAAGTTCTTTGTCTTTCATCCGGGGATGGAGCGCCCGCACCTTCACAGCAGAAAATTTATCTCCGCGATGCGCTCGGACAAGGTAAGTAAACTGCGCTTTGTAAATCAGGATG
>CACZTQ010000046.1 GCA_902784155.1 Oscillospiraceae bacterium | reverse complement strand
TGAATTCATCCGTAAAGCAGGCTCAGAAGGACGGCGCGACCATCGAGAATATCTCCGCCGGCCTCTCAATCAGCGTCATAAAAAACGCCCTCTATAAAGTCATAAGGGCATCCGGCGCCGACGACCTCGGAAAGCACATCGTTGTCCAGGGCGGTACCTTCCTCAATGACGCGGTGCTCAGAGCCTTCGAGAAGGAAATCGGCAGAGATGTCGTAAGGCCCGATATATCCGGGCTTATGGGCGCCTACGGCGCGGCGATTTACGCCTTCGGCAAAAGCACGGGAGCTTCCCGCATCCTGACACCCGATAAGCTTGAAAGTTTTGAGCACTCCGTAAAAGCAGTCACCTGTAACGGCTGCTCAAACGCCTGCAAGCTCACGGTCAACACCTTCAGCGGCGGCAGGAAATTCATCGGCGGCAACAAATGCAGCAGACCCGTTTCGGGAACCGGCTCAAAAGAGATATATGATCTCTATGATTATAAGAAGGAATTGCTCTCGCGCTATGTGCCCGTCAAGGGGTACAGGGGAGTCATCGGAATCCCGATGGGGCTCAATATGTATGAGCTTCTCCCCTTCTGGCACACGTTTTTCACCCATCTCGGCTACGAGGTAATCACCTCGCCCGAATCAACGAGAAAAACCTATCTCGCGGGTCAGCATTCAATCCCGTCCGATACGGTATGCTACCCGGCAAAGCTTATGCACGGCCACATTGAGTACCTTGTCAACAAGGGAATAAAGAATATCTTTTATCCCTGCATGACATACAATGTCGATGAGGGTCTCGGCGACAACAACTACAACTGCCCGGTCGTCGCCTACTACCCCGAGGTCATAGGGGCAAACGCCGAATCGCTCGGCGAAATCAATCTCATAAGAGACTATGTCGGCCTTCACCGCAGAGATGATTTCGTGCCGAGAATACGCAATATCATCGGCGAAAGGCTTGAAAAAATCCCCCTCAAAGAGATTGAGAGAGCGGTTGAGGCGGCCTACACAGAGTATGATTCATATATGGAAAAAATCAGGGCAAAGGGCGATGAATTCCTCGCTCTCGCCGAAGAGAAGAAAATGCCTGTCATCATCCTTTGCGGCAGACCCTATCACATCGACAGCGAAATCAATCACGGCATCGACAGGCTGATATGCGAATGCGGAGCGGTGCTGATAACAGAGGATTCAATCAGCAACCACATATCAAAATTCGCAACGGACGTGCTTGACCAGTGGACCTATCAGTCGCGCCTTTACGCCGCGGCAAAGTTTGTGGCTCAGTCGGGAAACAGGAATATAAACCTCGTCCAGCTCGTCTCATTCGGCTGCGGCACCGACGCCATAACCACCGATGAGGTGCGCAGCATCCTCGAAAAAGAGGACAGAATCTATACTCAGATAAAAATTGACGAAATTACAAATTTGGGAGCGGTAAAAATCAGACTGCGCAGTCTCTTCGCCGCGCTCGGACTGGAGTGATAATATATGAATACCGAGGACAGAATAGAATTCACCGAAGAAATGCGAAAGGATTACACAATCCTCATCCCGAATATGGCGGAGATTCATTTTGAGCTGCTCAACAGAGTGCTCAGGCAGCACGGATACAAAACCGAGCTGCTGAGGACTTCCGGCAGGGAGATTGTTGACGAAGGTCTGAATACAGTCCATAACGACACCTGCTACCCCGCCCTTCTCGTAATCGGTCAGCTGATAAACGCGCTCAAGAGCGGCAAATACGACCCGCACAAGACGGCTCTGCTCATCACCCAGACGGGCGGCGGCTGCAGAGCGTCAAACTATATCCACCTGCTTCGCAAGGCGCTCAAAAAGACAGGCTACGGCTATGTCCCCGTTATCTCGCTCAATCTCTCGGGTCTCGAGAAAAACTCGGGATTCAGATTCACGCCCGTAATGGCTATGAAATTCCTCTCATGCCTTATCTACGGCGACCTGATAATGCTGCTGAGAAACCAGGTGAAGCCCTATGAAATGTATGAGGGCATCACGGATGAAACCGTCGAATACTGGATAACGAAGCTCGTTGATATTTTTGACAGCAACAGAGGCTACAGCTATTTCGCGATGAAAAAAATCCTGCCGCAGATAACGAGGGATTTTGCGCTGATTAAGACGCGCGACACCGATAAGGTCAAGGTCGGCATTGTGGGCGAGATATATGTCAAGTACTCTCCTCTGGGCAACAACAGGCTCGAAGAATTCCTTATGGACCAGGGCTGCGAGGTCAATGTGCCCGGCCTTATGGGATTCGTGCTCTTCAAAACCGACAACCGTATCGAGGATATAAACCTCTACGGCGGCAAAAAGATAAAGAAGCTGTTTATGAAGCTGCTTATGCGCTATATGCTTCACATAGAGAAATGCATCTCCTCCGCCGCGAAGGCCTACGGCAACTTCGTAGCCCCCGCCTCATACATGCATCTGCGCGAGCTCATCAAGCCCGTTATGGGTTACGGCTGCAAGATGGGCGAGGGATGGCTCCTCACGGCTGAAATGATGGAGCTCATCGAGAGCGGCTACGGCAACATTGTCTGCGCGCAGCCCTTCGGCTGCCTGCCGAATCACATAGTCGGCAAGGGAATGGTCAGAAAGCTCAGGGAGATTTACCCCGAGTCAAATATAGTGCCCATCGACTACGACCCCGGAGCAACTCAGGTCAACCAGGAAAACAGAATCAAGCTTATGATAGCGGTCGCGAAAGAAAACAAGGAATCGACAAGAAGCAAAAAAGTATCATAAAAACAGCGTACCCGGCATCCCCTTCAAAACGGGATGCCGGGTTTAATTACTATGAGTTTAAATTCAATCGTTACGGCGAAGCCTTCAATACTCAGGATTCTATAAGAGGGCGGCGCCGCTTTATTTTTTTCTCAGCACAGCGAGAGCGGCGTAGTGAAGCACCCCGAAACTCTCCGGGGCAATCGCGTCGAGCAGCTCTCTGTGTTCTTTATCCCACGCGGCGAGCTCCTCCCCCGTCAAAGAAGCTCCCACTCCTCTGCAGGCTTTCATTCTGCCGTGCCACGACTCTTTTGTAAAAGGCACGGTGAGATTATATTCGCAGGTGTCTTCCACGCTGAAATAATCATAAGCGACGGCGGGAATCTCTATCGGGCGCTTTGTTTCGCCCGCACCCGACCAGCCGGGGTTGTATTTGAGCACAAGCTTTTCGCTCGCGAGCGCAATCTTATCCTCATAAGGCAGCCACGCCATATAGAGAATAAGAAGCCTTCCGCCGGGTTTCAGAAGCTTCGCGAGAGCGGGAATAACCCTCCCGTGGTCAAAATACCAAAAGCACTGGCAGGCCGTGATAACGTCAAAGCTCCCGGGCGCGAAATCAAGCCGCTCCGCCGGAACAGCGCGGAAATCTATCTTCATACCCTCCGCCTGCGCCAGAAGCTCCGCCTGCCTTATCTGTTCGGGCGAAATATCCGTTCCTGTCCATTCCGCGCCATATTTATACATATTGCGCGGCAGTACTCCGGTACCCGTTCCGAGGTCAAGCACCTTCTGCCCGGCAGTGCACAGCCCCCTGTCTGTTATCTTTTTATAAAATTCTTCGGGATAGATGTCTCTGTACTTCGCGTAATCCCCGGAGACCCTGCCCCAGTCAAACGCCTTCCCCGAATCTATCCTGCTGTCTCTGATTTCCATAATAAATCACCGGTTGTAACAATACCTGTTTATCTGCGGCCGCATAAATTAAAGTTTCATTCTCTCCTGACTGAGACTGCCCGCTCCCGGAAACCGCGCCGGTTTTCCGCTTTTTAATTCCCGTTCATCACTTTATCGGCAACAGAGAACAACCGTTCTGCCTCGGCAATGTCGCCCTCGCGCCGGGCTATACCGGCAAGGCGATTATAGACGAACACCAGATCGTGCTTGCTTTGATTTGAAGGAAATTGCTCCGCGTTCTTCACAGCAATATCAAGCCCAAGACTATACAGCCGCTTTGCTTCCGCTATGTCATCCTCCCGCAGGGCTATATCGGCAAGGCGATTATAGCTGACCGACAAATCGCGCCGGCTCTGATATGACGGGAATTGTTCCGCGTTCTGCTCGTCGATTTCAAGGGCGAGATTATACAGCCGCTTTGCTTCCTCTATGTTATCCTCCCGCAGGGCTATATCGGCAAGTTTAGTATATCTGAACGACAAATCGCGCCGGCTCTGATATGAAGGGAATTGCTCCGCGTTCTGTTTGTATATTTCAAGGGCGAGATTATACAGCCGCTTTGCTTCCTCTATGTCATCCTCGCGCATGGCTATATCGGCAAGGCGTCCATAGCTGATTGACAAATCGCGCCGGCTCTGATATGAAGGGAACCTTTCCGCGTTCTGTTCGTAAATTTCAAGGGCGCTGTTATACAGCCGCTTTGCTTCCGCTATGTCATCCTCTCTCTGGGCTATATCGGCAAGCCGATTAAAGCTGAGTGACAAGTCGCGCTTGCTCTCATATGACGGGAAATCCTCCGCGTTCTGCTTGCATATTTCAAGAGCAAGAATACACATCCGCTTTGCTTCCGCAATACCATCCTTCCGCAGGGCTATATCGGCAAG
>CACZTQ010000045.1 GCA_902784155.1 Oscillospiraceae bacterium | reverse complement strand
CGGGTGAGTGTGGCTGAGGCCCTGCGCCATCGTTACGCCCGCGCCCATACAAAGGCAGGTGTCAACCATATCGAGAGGCATCGCGTTGCCGAGAGTGTAACAGCCTATATCGCCGCAGAAGAAAGCCTTTTTGCCCTTCACCGCCTGCTTGACTGCGTAGAAAGAGGCCCTGTGCGGACAGCCCGCGCATAAGACGGGAGGTCTTGCCGGAAGAGCGGGCGCAGACGGTGCTTCGTTATTCTCACCTGATGAGTTGTCGCCTGTGAATTCTTTGAGTATTTCGGCCGAAAGTCCTACGCTGTTTTCACCGTTGTGAGGCACCTTTCCGTCAAGCTTTCCGTGAACGGTAATATCGAGGCCGTATCTGCCCGCCGTTTTGAGAATCTGCTCTTCTATGTAAGGGCTGAGCTCCTCAATACAGAGGACTTCTTTCACTCCTTCAAGAGAATCGAAAATAAACTTTTCGGGGAAGGGAAACGCTGTGGCAACGCGGATGAGCTTCACGTCATCCCTGTCTTTAAGGAATTCTCTGACATAGGAATAGCTTACGCCCGATGTGACAACGGCCTTATCGCCGGAGCCGGAAGAGAAATTGAAGCGGTATGAAGAAAAGTCATCGGCAATCTCTTCGTTTCTCTTTTCGATTTTGCCGTGATTGATATAAGAAAGGCGCGGGAAAATCACCCATCTGCCGGGGTCTTTTTCGAATCCGTCATAAGCTTTCGGAGAAAACGAGGAGGGAATATCAATACCTGCGTAGGCGTGACAGACTCTTGTTGTGGGTCTGAAAAGGACGGGAGTCGAATACTTCTCTGAGTAATCAAAAGCATCCTGTATCATCGTATACGCCTCTTCGGGCGAGGAGGGATCAAATACGGGAATTCTGCAGAAATCGGCGTATCTCCTTGTATCCTGCTCCGTCTGTGAGGAAATAGGGCCGGGGTCATCCGCGCTGACAATGACAAGGCCGCCTTTTACGCCTACATAGGCAACCGACATAAGAGGGTCGGAAGCGACATTGAGACCCATCTGCTTCATTGTAACCATCGCCCTCGCTCCGCTGTATGAAGCGGCGGCGGCAACCTCAAGAGCGGCTTTTTCATTGACCGACCACTCAAGATGTACGCCGTCGTGAGGATATTTTGAGACGGTTTCTATAATTTCGGACGACGGAGTGCCCGGATAACCGGCTACAAGGTTGACTCCCGCGGCAAGCGCGCCGAGCGCTATGGCTCCGTTACCCATAACATATTCTTTCATATAAGTCTATCACCCCGGATAAGAAAACTGAATATTAACAAATTGTATTATACTATTCTACATTAAAAAAATAAAGAGAAAAATAAAAAATAATCCGGATGGATTTCTCCGTCCGGATTAAGGAATATACAATATGTTATTCCGCTTTACTCTGCGCCGCTCCGGCTTTTTCAAGCGCGGCGCGCACAGTTTCGTGCAATGCTGTTTATCTCGTTGTCTCCCCAAATGGAAGTGATTATAAATGCTCTTATTCTCCGTTTTATTCGCGGGTTGCTCCGTAGTTTACGTCTATAGTCTTTTTGAGAAGTTTATAATCGTATTTCGGAAGCCACTGGTCTCCGATTTCTGTTTTTTCCTTGAAGCTGTCTTCGGCTGACTGAACATTCATCGCCGAAAGGCCCTTGATTTCGCCGTCCTGTTTATATACGCAGTCCCAGAATGCGTGATGACCGATATAATTCACGCTCGAGGGAATATACATATAAGTCAGGGCCTGGTCATAGCTGAAAGCGTCCGAGCCGATATATTCAAGACCGTCCGGCAGGGATTTGTATTCCTTACTGCCGCCGTAGGAAACGATTTCGGCAAGAGAAGTTGATTTGAAAAACGCGAGAGTGCCTATCTTTTTGACTCCCTCGGGCATATAGATTTTAACGAGATTCGCGTAATTGAAGGCAAGCTCACCTATCTCCGTTACGCTTTCGGGAATCCTGTAGGTCTGGATTTTTTCGATATAGCTGTCGTCATAGGCCTCGTTGTCGGGCCATATCTCCTCTTCATATCCGGCCTTCTCGCGCAGATAAGCGTCGTGGTCGATGGGATAGCAGATAACGCGCGTCATCTCTTTATCATAAAGGACTCCGTCAACATCGCAGTAGTATTTATTCTCTTTGTCAACAAAAATGTTGCGCAGATTCCATACGCTGTAAAAAGACTTGCCGTCAATCTCTTCGACGTCCTTGCCGATATTGATTGTTATGAGCTTGTCGTCGCAGTTGAAGGCGTACTCTCTGATTGATGTAATCGGCTTTGACGAATCGTTATCCGCAAAGTCAATTGTAATCTCGTTTATATCGCCCGGATTGCTGAATTTTGAAAACTGAATTCCGGTCTCGGTCTCTTCATAATTATAAGTTTCGCTGTGAACGGCGCGGACCGAAAAGAATATGGAAAGACCGATTGCGATAACAAGAGTAATTATAACAATAATCTTTTTTCTGAAAGCGTTCTCAACGGGTTTCCCGATTACGGGCGCCTTGAGGCCGTCAACCTGATAAGTCCACACCTCATCCTGCGGAATATCGAGCTTGATTTCGTTATAGACGGCTGTAGTGTCGCGCTTTTTCTTTTCTTTGCGGCTCATACTGTCACCCCGCTTTCGGCGATAGTTTCTTCTGCGGTCTGAATCTCTTCGGAATTATCATCCGTGCCCTCGCTGCCGTCAAGGCTGCCGTGAGTTGCCGCCTCGCGCGCTTTGAGGACCTCCATAACCATTGCCTGCTTCCTGTCGTCGTAATCCCAGAAAATATAGGGAATCGTCATCAGGAAATAGCCGATGATATCGATAATAATGGGAATAACGATTATCCTGATTCTCGAGGAATCGATAAAGAGAACATCCCAGTTGCTGTTGAAGCCGTATTTGAGAAGCATAAGCGGGATGATAAGGCTGACAAAGGATGTGATGGGTCCCGTAAACCAGCCGAATACTCCCGAGAAATTCTCAAGGCGCTCGCCCGAAAGATACATCTGATAGTCGTTGATACGGATATCCATATCGTGACCCGCCGTTACGGGGATGGTCTTGGTCATTTCCATAAATATAAGGACGATTACGCAGACGGTGCCGCAAAGATTTACCTTGTCGCCGAGGAAGAGCAGCGCCAGAACAATCGCCACGTTTCCGAGAGCTCTCGAAATCTGATAGAAAATCATCAGTTGCTTATACGAGAAGCGCTTGAGGAAATAAGGCGCGAAGAAATCAGGCGGAGTTCCCGCGAAGGAAACGAGAGCGACAAGCACGCTGTAAATAAGTCCGCTGAGTCTGAAGGTATAAAGATAAAGAATCGTCGCAAAGGGAAGCATACCGTTGCCCAGAGCGTCAAGCAGACCGACAATGGTATTCACCCATTTATATTTGTTGCGCATTACGCCGAACATACCGTCCCAAAAACTGATGCTGACCTTTTTCTCGATGGGCGGCTGAGGTATTCTCTCCTTGATTCTGCCCGCGAAAATCATTGTTACGACAACGCAGAAGACAAAGAATCCGGGGATGATATATTTGAAAAGATTGATGTCTTCCCACTTATATCTGAGCATACCGATAAAGACCGGCATGAGAATGGCGACAACGGAGTTGAGAAAATGCGAAAGCTTGATGGGAATTGTTCTGACCCAGATACGCTCCCTGACATCGGG
>CACZTQ010000044.1 GCA_902784155.1 Oscillospiraceae bacterium | reverse complement strand
CACTAGACTCGCCGGAATGATCGAGACCACCATCGCCCGCGAACTCGGGGTGGATCAGGCGCACGTCGCCACCGCCGTGAAGCTCCTCGACGAGGGCAACACCGTGCCCTTCATCGCGAGATACAGGAAGGAGCAGCACGGCACTCTCGACGATCAGATTATCCGCGAGCTCTCGGAGCGTCTTGAATATCTGAGGAATCTCGATAAGCGCCGCGAAGAGGTCAGGAATCTCATCGCCGCCCAGGAAAAGCTCACGGACGAAATCTCGGCTTCGCTCGACAAGGCGGCCACGATAACGGAAATCGACGATATTTACAGGCCTTTCCGTCCCAAGAGAAAGACGAGGGCCTCCGTAGCCAAGGAGAAGGGGCTTGAGCCGCTCGCAAACGAGATTTATGAGCAGAAGGCGGATTCTCCCTCGCCGATTGAGCTTGCCGGGAAATATATCGACGAAGAAAAAGGCGTTGCAACCGCAGAAGACGCTCTCAAGGGCGCTCTCGACATAATCGCCGAGAATATTTCGGATGACCCCGATATAAGAAGAAGGCTGCGCAATCTCTTTACCGTAATCGGCACGGTTACCGTGAAGGCGGCCGATGAAAACGCGCAGAGCGTCTATACGATGTATTACGATTATTCCGAGCCGGTCAAGACAATCGCGGGCCACAGAGTGCTTGCAATCGACAGGGGCGAGAAGGAAAAATTCCTCAAAGTCAGCGTGACGATTGACACCGTGAAGGCGTCGAATATAATCACGGGCGAGTGCCTCAACCCCAACGGCTCTCCCACGACCGAGGCGGTCAGGGAGGCGTGCACCGACGCTTACACGCGCCTTATTTATCCCTCGATAGAGCGCGAAATCCGCAATATGCTCACCGAGCGCGCTGCCGCGGGAGCGATAAAGGTCTTTTCGCTCAACACCAAGGAGCTTCTGCTTCAGCCGCCCGTCAAGGGCAAGACGGTCATAGGCCTTGACCCCGGTTACAGGACCGGCTGCAAGGTGGCCGTCGTTGACAAAACGGGCAAGGTGCTCGACACGGGCGTCATCTATGTAACCCACTCCGAGGCGCAGAGAAACAGCGCCAAGGTGCTCATTAAGAATTTCATAAAGAAATATCACGTTGACTGCATCTCAATCGGCAACGGCACGGCTTCAAAAGAGACGGAAATGTTTGCCGCCGAGGTGCTCCGCGAGATTGACGCGAAGGTTTCATATATGGTCGTCAGCGAGGCGGGAGCCTCCGTTTACTCGGCCTCAAAGCTCGCTGCGAAGGAATTCCCCGATTACGACGTTTCGCTCAGAAGCGCGGTGTCAATCGCAAGGCGTCTGCAGGACCCCCTTGCCGAGCTTGTCAAAATCGATCCCAAGGCAATCGGAGTCGGCCAGTATCAGCACGATATGCCCCCCAAGGAGCTCGACGCTTCTCTTGACGCCGTCATTGAGGACGCCGTCAACTCCGTAGGCGTTGACCTTAATACGGCATCCGCGCCGCTGCTCTCGAGAGTATCCGGCATCAACTCCGCCATAGCCGAAAACATCGTCGATTACCGCGATGAAAACGGAGAATTCACCGGCAGAAGCCAGCTCAAAAAGGTCCCGAAGCTCGGAGCGAAGGCGTTTGAACAGTGCGCGGGCTTCCTGAGAATCGCCGAGAGCAAGAATCCTCTCGACAATACGGGAGTCCACCCCGAGAGCTATGACGCGGCGCTGAATCTCCTCAGCCTTTTCTCCTATGACAAATCGGATATCGGCGGCGAGGATATCAAATCCATTTCCGCTCAGGTTTCCCTGATGGGCGAGGAGACTGTCGCCGAAAAGCTCGGTATAGGCGTACCCACGCTCAAAGATATAGTCAAGGAGCTTATAGCTCCCGGCAGAGACCCGAGAGATGAGCTGCCCGCCCCCATGCTCCGCACGGATGTTATGGATATCAAGGATCTCAAGCCCGGTATGGAGATGAAGGGCACCGTCAGAAACGTGACGGATTTCGGCGCGTTTGTTGATATCGGAGTTCACGAGGACGGTCTTGTTCATATCTCGCAGATTACCGAGAAATATATCAAACATCCTTCCGATGTTCTCAAGGTCGGTCAGGTCATTACGGTCTGGGTGCTCAAGGTTGACCTTGCCAAAAACCGCATTTCCCTGACCATGAAAGAGAAGAATATTCCCAAAGAATAATACCGTATATAATAAAAAGCCCGCAAGGTCTGAACTCCTTGCGGGCTTTGATATTACAGCGTATCAATTTTTGAGCATAAACAGTCTTTCCATTATAAGATTGATTATCCTCTGAATCAGCTCTGCGAGCGTTACCGGCTTCATCACCGCCCTGCGGGCTATGAGCTCGGAATTTCCGCAGTTAAGACACACACGGTAGTCCAGCGATTCCTCAAGGTTGGTCTGCGAGCGGTAAACGTAGATGTGATCGGTCAGCGGAAGCTCCGTTTCGCTGCTGAAACCGCAGCGGGAACAGTATGAAGTGATGTGGCCGTGGGTTTGGCAGGTTGACGCCGTTTCATTAGTGACAAGCAGGTGATTGCATTTTGTGTTGACAAAGATGAAGCAGTTCCCCGCTCCCGACGCAACGGTGTCGGACCAGAGATTGCCCGAGCCGACATAGCTCTCGCCCGTATGCGCGGTGTAATTGGTTACATATACGAGATTATTGTTTTCGTCATAAACATAATTGCCGTTGTCATCCCTTGCCGGAAGCGGCACCTCCGCCGGAAGCTTTATCTCATTATTTGATGAGACTGTGACTACGGCGCTGAATGTGTCGTTGGGATTCAGCGGTATATTATCAAATTCAAATGTGAAATAGCCTTCATTGTCAAGGTATCTTGTCGCCGTGCCGACTTTGGTTCCTCTGCTCGGCTTCCCCGAAACCGGGTTTTTGTAGATATCTCTGGTTGTTGTCGCTTCGGGCGTATAATTAAAGATACCGACGGTTGACAGAAGCTCGTATCCCGTGCAGGTATAAACATTCGCGTATTGATTCACCTGCTGGAAATAGCCGCCGTTTTCTGCCGAGGTATATGAATAAGTGCGCAGGTTGTCCTCGAGCGACAGCGTGGAGAATGCCGAATAATCGTCAATGGACTGATCCGCGTATGAGAGCCAGAAATATCCGTCATCCTTGGAGTTTGACCCCCAGCTTTCCCTGGCGAGCCAGGCTCCATCCGAGCCCGGGTTTATTCCGAAACGGGAGGCGGGGTAAGAGTCATCCCAGCCCACAAGCGCGACAGAGTGATTGGTGCTGTATCTGCCGTTGCAGTAATATGAATAGTAGGTGTGCCCGGAAACCGTGACTTCGTTGAGAAAGTAATCGTCATAGCTGGCAAAACCGATCATTACGGCTCCGTTTGAAACGATGGCCTGCTTGATTTCTTCGTGCGTGTCCGGGTGGTATAAATCCTGTATTCCTCTGCCCGAGGTATGGGTGTATCTGTCGCTCTCGGTGAAGGGATACTGCGAGGATGAGTAAGGATAAAGGGGATAATCCGTTTCGTTGTTGATTCCTTCGGAATTTGCGAGCGCGATTGACGCGCGGAACCAGTTTCCGCCGTAATCATAGGCCTTGCTTCCGAGGTTTTCGCCGTCATTGGCGTTTGAGTTTCCGCTCATATCACGCGGGTTGGCAGCATACCATATAAGGTGGGATTCCGAGTAATCGATACCGGGCTGCGAGATTCCGTTGACCAGCTCATAGCCCTCAATGCACGCCATTGCCGCGTGAGCCCAGCAGGTGCTTGTCTGCCCCTGATCCCTGACGGGCGAGGTGAAGCCGTGATCGCGCGAGTCGTATTGCGCGGGAAGCGATGCCGAGCGCGCCGGTGCTTTTGAAGCTATGCGCCCCGTCTGAGCGGTCTTTTCGGAAGGAATACGGAAGCTGTAGGGATTCGACGTGTCAATATAACCGGTTTCCGGCGAAAGTTCCGAGGCAAACGAAACGGTTCCCGAAACGGAAAGCAGACCGGTAAGCGTGGCTGCGCTTATCAGTAAACATAAAAGTTTTTTCACCGTTTCACCCTCTTTCTTATAAATGCCGCGCGCTTTTATTTCAGCGCCTGTTCGTATTCGGCTTCTTTGTATCCTACCAGTACCTTTTTACCCGATACGAGAATCGGTCTTTTGACGAGCATCCCGTCGCTTGCGAGAAGGTCAAGCTGCTCCTCCTCGCTCATCCCGGGAAGCTTCTCTTTGAGATTGAGCGCCTTATACTGAAGGCCGGATGTGTTGAAGAATTTTTTCAGAGGCAGTCCGCTCGCTTTATACCATTTTTCGAGCTCGCTGCGGGTGGGCCTGTCTTCTTTGATATCTCTCAATTCATACACGGCGTTTCTGTCATCGAGGTATTTCTTCGCTCTCTGACAGGTGGTGCATTTGGGATAGCATATAAAAAGCATATTCTTCTCCTTAGATATTCGGCGTTACGCTGAAGCTGAGAACATCGGCGTTCTCATTGAAAAAGCGGATAATTTCCTCAACGGAAAGATCGTTCGGGAATTTTATCATGGCCTGATAGTGAGTCTTTTCGCCGCTGTTTTCTATTGAGATTTCTTCTATCTGACCGTTCCAGCTCTCTATCTTTTTAAAGAATTCGCCTCTGTATCCTCCGTTATCGCGGATGCAGAAATCGAGCTTGCAGTCGCTGACGGCCTCAATGCCGAATTTTACCTTGTGCATTGCAAACTGGATAATCACTATGACTATCATGGCAAAGAAGCCTACGATATACATTCCCGCGCCGATTGCGAGACCGATGCCGGCCGTTGCCCAGATACCGGCGGCGGTCGTGAGGCCTTTGACGCTGGCTCCGTGTTTGAATATAACACCGGCGCCAAGGAAGCTGATGCCGCTGACAACCTGAGCCGCGATTCTGGCAGGGTCTGCGCCCCTGGCTATATCCAGGAAACCGTATTTTGAAACTATCATCATAAGAGCGGCGGCGCTGCACACAACTATATGAGTCCTCAGACCGGCGCTTTTGAGACGCTTGCTTCTTTCAAATCCTATCGCCGCCCCGCATGCGCAGGCCACAATGATTCTGGCGAAGCAGTCGATATACTGCCACAGGGTGAGCGACGGCATTAAACTCTGAATATCGGACATTCATATTCTCCTTCCCGAAAATATTTATAATAGTGTATTATATTACATATCCGCAAAAAATTCAAGCCAAAATAAAACAATTTATACAAATGCCGCCGGAAATGGTGAAAATTAAATGTGAGAAGAGTGAAAAACCCGCAGAGATTACGGAGAATCCTGCGGGTAATTTTTATTGCTGAATGTATTTTTCCGCCTGGAGATTGAACATATAGGCGTAGGTGCCGTTCTTTTTCATAAGCTCGCTGTGGGAGCCGCTCTCGATTATTTCGCCGTCTGCCATAACATAGATTCTGTCCGCGTTGACCGTGGTCGAGAGGCGGTGCGAAATGAATATGACCGTCTTGCTCTCGGCCGCCTCAAGCATCGCGTTGTTAAGCTCGTATTCGGCAACCGGGTCGAGGTTGGCTGAGGGCTCGTCGAGAATGGCGTAGGGGCATTCCTTATAGAACGCTCTGGCAACCGCCATCTTCTGACTCTCGCCGCCCGAGAGCATTGTTCCGTTATCATCAAATTCCCTGAGAATCTCGGTATCGACGCCTTTTGAGAGAGGCTTTGAGAATCCGCTGTGTTTGAGCGCCGCTTCGACTCTCGCGGGGTCGGGGCTGACATCGAGGGCCACGTTTTCGCCTATCGTGCAGGCATAGGTCTGGAAATCCTGGAAGACGGCCGAGAATCTGTTTCTGTGAGATTCGGGCGAAACATCCCTGATATTTTTCCCGCCGATGAGAATGTCGCCTTCAGTCGCCTCATACAGGCGCATTATCAGATTGGTCAGCGTGGTTTTACCCGCGCCGTTGTAACCGACGAGAGCGATTTTTTCATACGGCTTTATCGTGAGATTGATATTCTTCAGAACGGGGTGATCGCTGCCGGGATAGGTGAAGCTGAGATTTTTAATTTCGATTGTTTCGGGCTGAGCGCAGGGCGCCTGCTCTCCGCCTCCCTTGATTTTGGGCTCGCGGGCGAGAAATTCGCGGTATTTTTCAATCATCTTTCCTCTTTCTGAGAAATTCGCGAGCGCCCATATTGTAAGGAAATTGATGGCGGCGGCAATCTGATACGCCCCGTTGAAGCTCGCGACGAAATCCCCGGCGCTCAGGCTGTGCCTGACAAGCACGCAGTAGCCGAGATAAGCGGGGAGCACAAACATAAAGCCGAGAATGTCCGTGCCGGACTGCTGAAGCCACGAAAAGAACGAGATTTTTTTCCAGTATTTATTCTGGTTTTCGATGACGGCGTCCGCCGACTCGTTGTATCTCTCCATCAGCAGGGGGCTGATGTTATTCATACGCACTTCTTTTGAGTAATCCTGAAGGTAAAAAACGCGCTGGAAATAGTTGGATCTGCGGTGAAGCTCGGCGTTATCCTTACGCCTGCCCATCTGCAGATCGCCGACCTTCCGGCTAAGAGGCAGGAAGACGAGCACCGTTGCCACGATTATCAGCAGACACACGGGGTCGATGGTGAATATCACCGCGCCTATCGTGAAGAAAAGCACGAGCTCGCTGAAATAGTTTCTGACAAGGTTCAGCAGATTCTGTATATTATCGGATGAGGTTTCTATGGTCAGTATGAAATTATCGTAGAATTCCGGGTTGTCATATTCCTGAAGGTCAATGCTGCGCGCCTTCTCATAGAGGATTTTGCTCAGATTCATGCCGAGCTTTTCCTTTGCGATATTCGAGTAAAACTCCACGTAAACCCACGATATCAGGTGGGATGAGGCGAGCACGGCGGCTATTATACCGACCGCAATCCAGATGCGGCTGAGGTTTTCTCCGCTCTCAACAATATCTATAATGTATTTAAGCCCCAGAACGCTTATGAGACGCCCCGGCGCCTTCATCAGGAGCCCCCACAGCATTTCAAGAATAACATAGACGGGTGAAATGGAGAGCATCAGGCGGACAAAATAAATCATATTGCTTATCATCGAGACGGTTTCTCTGCCCTTTTTCATATCACACCGCCTCCTTTCCGCTGTAGGCGTCGGCCTGATGTCTGAACATCCCGGCGTATAATCCGCCCGCTTCGAGAAGCCCGGCGTGAGTGCCGCTTTCGGCGACGGAGCCGCCGTCGAGGACTATGATTCTGTCCGAGAGCACCGCGCTTGAAAGCCGGTGCGAGATATAGACAACCGCCTTGCCCTCGGTCGCCTTCACAAGATTGTCATACATTTTGTATTCGGCAACCGGGTCGAGAGCCGACGAAGGCTCATCGAGCACGGCGACATCAAAGTTGTGGGCGAAGAGTCTCGCGGTCGAGAGCTTCTGGTCTTCTCCGCCGGAGAGACCCGCGCCGTTTTTGTCAAACTCTTTTGTGAGCACGGTCTCGCCCTTGTCGGGGAAGGTCGATATTTTATCCCAGGCGCCGCTGTTTTTCATCGCCTGCTCGGCCGCCGCCCTGTCATTGTCATCACATTCGCGGCATATAACATTTTCGTTGACCGAAAGAGCGAAGTTTTTATAATCCTGAAAGACCGCGCCGAATTTCAGACGGTAGGCCTCGAGGTCGAAATCCTTTATGTTTCTGCCGTTCCAGAGTATCTCTCCCTCTGTCGGGTCGTAGAATCTCATCATCAGCTTCACGAGAGTGGTCTT
>CACZTQ010000043.1 GCA_902784155.1 Oscillospiraceae bacterium | reverse complement strand
GCCGAGGCTCTTGTCAGGGAAACCAAAGAGGAGCTGCTCGCCTACACCGAGTCGGACCCCCGCATTTCGGATGACCTTATGTCGCTCCTGCTCGATAACAAGGACCCTTCCGTGATTACGGATATGCTCGCTTCTGTTATCGGAATGGAGCTTGAAGACAGGCAGAGCCTGCTCGACAATCTCGACCCGCTTGACAGGCTGCTTGAACTCAATGTCATAATAGCCCACGAGTCGTTTATGCTCAGCCTCGAGAACGAAATCTCCGAGAAGGTCCACGAGAAGCTCGACAAGAATCAGAGAGAGTACTATCTGCAGGAGCAGATAAAGACCATCAATGAGGAGCTCAACGGCGGAGACGAGGAGAGCGAAATCGAGCAGTACCGTAAAAAGATTAAAGAGCTCAAAGCTTCGGACGAGATTAAAGACAAGCTTCTCAGGGAGTGCGGCCGTCTCGAAAAAATGTCCTCCTCCAACGCCGACGCGATGGTTTCAAGGACTTATATCGAAACCTGCCTCGAGCTTCCCTGGGGAATATATTCAAAAGAAAACCGCGATATGGAAAAAGCGCGCAGGATTCTCGAGAGAGACCACTACGGCCTCGAGAAGGTCAAGCGCAGGATTCTTGAGTATCTCGCCGTTTCAACCGTCGCTCCCGATATAAGAGGTCAGATTATCTGCCTTGTCGGGCCTCCCGGAGTCGGCAAGACATCCATCGCCAAATCGGTTGCGAAGGCGACCGGCAGGGAATACGTCAGAATCGCCCTGGGCGGCGTCAAGGACGAGGCCGAAATCAGAGGCCACAGACGCACCTATATCGGCTCTATGCCGGGCAGGATTATAGACGCCGTAAGGAAGGCTAAGACAAACAATCCCCTGATTCTGCTCGACGAGGTTGACAAGCTCTCGGCAGACTATAAGGGCGACCCCACCTCGGCTCTTCTCGAGGTGCTCGACCCGGAGCAGAATTTCGAATTCAACGATCACTACATCGATCTGCCCTATGATTTGAGCAGGGTTCTCTTCATTACCACGGCGAATGTCCGCTCCGATATTCCCGCTCCGCTGCTTGACAGGATGGAGATTATCGAGCTTGACAGCTACACCTTCGAAGAGAAATTCAACATCGCAAAGAAACATCTGCTTCCCAAACAGTTAAAACGTCACGGTATGACGGCGTCAAAGCTTAAAATCACCGATAAGGCAATCAGGCTTATAATTGACGGATACACCCGCGAGGCGGGCGTCAGGGCGCTCGAGCAAAAAATCGCGACGGTCATCCGCAAGGCCGCCGCCGTGATAGTCGAGGGAAAGGCCGATAAAATCAGCGTCAGGCCCGAGGACCTCGAAGGGTATCTCGGCTCCCGCAAATATAAGGACGGCGAATATAAGCACGGCGATGAAGTCGGTATTGTCAACGGCCTCGCGTGGACAAGTGTCGGCGGCGAAATGCTAGAGATTGAGTCCGCGGTGCTTGACGGCAGCGGAAAGCTCGAGCTCACCGGCTCTCTCGGAGACGTTATGGTCGAGAGCGCAAAGACTGCTGTCAGCTTTATCCGTTCAAGGGCGGACGACCTTGAAATCAACAAGGATTTCTATAAAAACCGCGATATACATATTCACGTGCCCGACGGCGCGACCCCCAAGGACGGCCCTTCGGCGGGCGTAACCATCGCCACCTCGCTCGTCTCAGCTCTCACCGGCAAAAAGGTGCGAAGCGACGTTGCGATGACGGGCGAAATAACGCTCAGGGGAAGGGTACTTCCCATAGGCGGCCTCAAGGAGAAATCGATGGCGGCGTACAGAGCCGGCATCAAGACGGTCATCATTCCCTATGAGAATGTTTCCGACCTCGACGATGTTGACAGCAAGGTAAAAGAAAAGATTACCTTCAAGCCCGTCAAAACGGTCGATCAGGTATGGAATGAAGCCGTGATAGATTTCTGCAAGAGCTGAAGGCGGTGCGGATATGAGATTTGATGTTATTGAATTCGCCGCCGCCTACGGCACATCGTCGCAGCTTCCGCCTTCAACGCTCCCGGAGATAGTCTTCTCCGGCAGGTCGAATGTCGGGAAATCCTCTCTCATTAACAGGCTTTTCTCAAGGAAGAATCTCGCGAGAGTCAGCTCAACGCCCGGGAAGACCGTGACGGTCAATTTCTTCAGAGGCGACGGAGTCATTTTTGCGGATTTGCCGGGCTACGGATACGCCAAGAGAAACAGGTCCGAAAAAGAGAGATGGGCAGAGCTGATGGAGGGTTATTTTTCCTCCGGTAGAAATATCAGACTCGTCGTTCAGCTTATCGATATGAGACACGCCCCGTCGGCGGACGATATCACGATGCTCGATTTTCTCAGAGACTCCGGCACCCCCTATGTGATTGTCTTCACAAAGTGCGACAAGCTCAACAGGGGAGAGACGGAAAAGCGAAGGGAAGAATCGGCAAAAGAACTTGCCGCGTACGGAGATGTTCCCAAGGTGGAATTCTCTTCCGTTACCGGCGCAGGAACGGATTTACTTAAAGAGTTAATCATAAAATCAACAGAGGTGTAAAAATTATGTATGTATCAGATTGTATTTCGGTCAACGAGCGCGGACATCTTACCATAGGCAGCTACGATACTGTTGAGCTTATCAAACAGTTCGGCTCTCCTCTCTATGCCTATGACGAAAATGAAATCAGAAGAAATTTAAGAGAATTCAAAAAGTCCATAGATGACGAATACGGCGGAAACGGCCTTGTCGTTTATGCTTCCAAGGCATTCTGCTGCAAGGAAATGGCGCGTATAGTCTCCGAAGAGGGCTGCGGTATAGACGTTGTCTCGGGCGGCGAGCTCTACACGGTTCTTTCGGTCGGCTTCCCGGCTGAGAATATCGTATTCCACGGCAACAACAAGACCTATGACGAGCTTGTTATGGCCGTTGACAACAATGTCGGCAGAATCATCGTCGATAACCTCACCGAGCTTCACGTTCTCAACGACATCGCCGCCGGCAAGGATAAGAAGGTCGGCGTTATGCTCAGAATCAAGCCCGGTATCGACGCTCACACCCATTCATTCGTCAAGACCGGTCAGATAGATTCGAAATTCGGCTTTGCCCTTGAGACGGGCGAGGCTCTTGAGAGCATCAAGGAAGCTCTCAATATGAGCCACATCAACCTCAGGGGACTTCACTGCCATATCGGCTCTCAGATATTCGACCTCGACCCGTTTGAGCTCGCGGCAAATGTTATGCTCGAGCTCTTCAAGCAGGTCAAGGATGAAACCGGTGTTGAGCTCGCCGAACTCAATCTCGGCGGCGGCTTCGGTATCAAATACCTCAAGAGCGACAGACCCAGGGCATACAGCGACTATATGCGCAAGGTTTCAAAGGCCGTCAATTCATATTCCGAGGAGCTCGGTCTCAAGACTCCGTTCATCCTCATCGAGCCCGGCCGTTCAATAGTCGGCGCAGCGGGTATCACTCTTTACACAGTCGGCTGCGTAAAGGATATCCCCGATGTCAGAACCTACGTCTCCGTTGACGGCGGTATGGGCGACAACCCGCGTTACGCTCTCTATCAGTCAACCTACGAAGTCGTCTGCGCAAACAAGGCGGGCGAAAAGAGAGACTGGACCGTCACCGTTGCCGGCAAGTGCTGCGAGAGCGGCGACCTTATCCAGGAGTGGACACGCCTTCAGCCCGTAGAGCCGGGCGACATTCTCGCCGTGCTCTCGACAGGAGCTTATAACTATTCAATGGCTTCGAATTACAATCGTATTCCGCGCCTTCCCGTTATCTTTGTGAAGAACGGCAAAGCCAGAGAGGTCATAAAGAGAGAGACCTACGAGCAGCTCGTTGAGTGCGATATCTGATAAATCCTGTCCTCAGGAATAATACATACTGTATTTGGGAAGTGAATTGATGTTCGTATCAAATAACGCTGCGCCCGGCGTCAGGGTCGTCAACGTGGCAACAGACAAATTCAAGACCGATATTATTGAAATATCGGTGGCGGTGCCTCTGGATGAAAACGCCGCCGCCAACGCCCTTCTTACCGCTCTTCTCACCCGCACCTGCAAGGCTTACCCCGATTTCACGGCGCTCAACGCAAAGCTCGACGAGCTTTACGGCGCGAGCGTGGATTCCTATGTGAGCAAGACGGGCGACGCTCAGGTGCTCTCGTTTTACGCGCGCTGTCTTGACGACAGATTCGCCCTCGACGGCGAGAGAGTCAGGGAGGAGTGCGTCAAGCTCCTTCTCGGCATGCTGTTTGAGCCCAATGTCAAAAACAGCAGCTTCGGCAAGGAGGCTCTTGCCACAGAGAAGCGCCTGCTTATCAATAATATCAAGGCGGAGCTCGACGACAAGCAGACCTACGCCCTCAAAAAATGCACCGAGCTTATGTGCTCCGGCGAGCCCTACGGCAGACCTGCCTGCGGCACCATAGAAGAGGTCGAGAGCGTCAGGATGTCCGACGTTTACGCCGCGTGGAAAAACATTCTTAAAACAGGTCTTTTCCATATAGTGGCCGTCGGCAATTTCGACGCCGGCGAGTTATCCGGTATCTTCGCAAAGAAATTCGAAAAAATCGACAGAGAGCCCTGTGAAATCAATACCGTTTTCCTCAAAAAAGGTCTTCATTTCAAGAGGGGAGTCGAGCAGTTCCCGATGAAACAGGGCAAGCTCGTCTTCGGCTTCCGTACCGGTATGGAAGCTCCCGGCGACAATATTTCCGCTGTCAGGGTCGCGGTCGATATTTTAGGCGGCGGAACCTATTCGAAGCTCTTCGCGAATGTCCGCGAAAAGATGAGCCTTGCCTATTACTGCAGCGCGAGACTTATCGAATCCAAGGGCATCATGTTTGTCCAGAGCGGAATCGATACCGAAAAAGAGAAGCAGGTTTCAACCGCTATAATCAATCAGCTTGACGATTTGCGCAACGGCAAATTTGACGACGAAACAATCGCGGCCTCAAAGCTCGCTCTCAGAGAGAGGTTCACCCTCTCAACTCCCGGAATGATATGCAACTGGTATAAATCGTTTATCCTCAACGATGAAATCAAAACCCCCGAGGAGGTTGCCGACGGGATTGACAAGGTGACAAAAGAAGACATCTGCGAGGCGGCAAAGAAACTCTCCATAGATAAAATCTATATGCTCGAGGCAGTTGAAAGCGAGGCGGAAACGGTTGAAGATTAAAGAATACAAAGACGAAAAGACAGGCGAGAGCATCTTTTGCGCAAAGCATTCATCCGGCCTTGAAATCAGAGTTGCCCCGAAGCAGGACTATGATTCCTCCTACGCTCTGTTTGCCGTAAAATACGGCTCGATCGACACCTATCTCGGCAAGGAGGACGGCAGCTACGAAAAGATTCCCGAAGGCACAGCTCATTTCCTTGAGCATAAGCTGTTTGAGAGCGAGGAGCTCGACGCGTTTGAGCTTTTCGCAAAGACGGGCGCGCAGGCAAACGCCTACACGAGCTTTGACCTGACCGCTTATCTTTTCAAGGGCAGCGATAAAATTGAAACGTCGCTGGGCTATCTTCTCGATTTTGTCCAGAGCCCCTATTTCACCGCGGAGACGGTCCGGAAGGAGCAGGGCATCATCGGGCAGGAGATAAGAATGTATCAGGACCTTCCCGAGTGGGCGGTACACCTCAACCTGCTCAAGTGTCTTTACAGGGAGAATCCCGTGCGCATAGACATTGCGGGAACACAGGATTCCATCGCTCAGATTGACGACAAACTCCTCTATTCTATATATGATACATATTATAATCCCTCAAATATGATTCTCTCCTTCGCGGGCAATGTTGACCCGCAGGCGATTTTCGATCAGGTTTCAAAAGCAATCAAGAGAAAAAAGAAGCCCGTTCCCGCCCGCGTCTTCAAGCCGGAGCCCAAAGGAGTGTTATCGGATTACATTGAGCAGAAGCTTCCCGTCGGGCAGAAAACCTTTTTGCTCGGCTTCAAGGAGGAGCTCAAAAAGCCCGAGATAACCATACAGGAGGAGATGGCCTCATCCGTTATGCTTGAGGCGCTTTTCGGCAAATCGACCCCGTTCTTCAAGAAGCTTATCGACGAGGGCCTCGCCGAGATGGATTTCGGCGGCTTTATGTTCAACGGATTCGGCTACAGCGTCGCTTGCATAGGCGGTACCGCCGACGACCCCAAAAAGGTTGCCGCGCTTGTTAAAGAAGAAATCAAGAAGGCAAAGAAAAACGGTCTCGACAAGGCGGCGGTTGACCGCGCCATCAAAAAGATGTACGGCATGAGTATCGGGGTATATGACTCCGTTGCCTCCGCCGCGAATCAGCAGTTATATCTTTATTTCAACGGATATAAACCCTTCGCGGAGCTCGAGACAATCAGGAAGCTTACATATAAACAGGTCAATGACCGCCTCTCCGCTCTTATTGAAAAGAGCAGCGCTCTTTCAGTAATCGTACCCGAAAGTCAGGAGTAATTATGTCAGATATAACAATGGTTTATTTTACGGCGCTCAAGCGCGGCTTTCCCGTCGCGTCAATTCTTGCCGACTTCAGTATTTTCGGCAAGGACATAGTTATTCACTGGTACGGCGCCGTTATCGCGTTCGGCTTTCTTCTCGCGGTCCTGCTCGGCGGCAGGATTGCCTACACCTGGAAAATCGACCTGAACAAAATGGTTGACGTGCTTATTTACGGCACTCTCGCGGGAATAGTCGGCGCGCGTCTTTATTATGTTTTCTCCCGGTGGGATTATTATTCGGCGCATCTGTCCGAGATACCCAAAATCTGGGAGGGCGGCCTCGCGATTTACGGCGGTCTTATAGCCGGCGTCGTCGCCGCGTTCATAGTGTCGAGAGTCGAGAAGCTCAATTTTCTCAATCTTCTTGACTGCTGCGGAATATCCTTCCTCGTCGGTCAGGGAATCGGCAGATGGGGCAACTTCTTCAACCAGGAGGCCTTCGGCACCAACACCTCTCTGCCCTGGGGTATGAAGAGCGTCAAAACTGTTCAGTATCTCGCTCAGAATTATGATGAGATTACCGCGAAGGGAATTGAGGTGAACCCCGATCTTCCCGTTCATCCGACCTTCCTGTATGAATCGCTGTGGTGTCTTATCGGAGTATTCGTGCTCTGGCTTATATGCAGGAAATTCCGCAGATTCAGCGGTCAGATGATACTCTGGTACGGAGTCTGGTACGGCGCCGAGAGAGCCTTTGTCGAAGGACTCAGGACCGACAGCCTCTATATCGCGGGCACCAACCTCAGGACCTCTCAGGTGCTCTCCGCGGCCATTGCCGCCGTGAGCCTTGTCCTTCTCATAATCTTTACCGTTAAATACACAAAGAATCCGAAGCCCGTCGAGGGAATCGATTATTTCGTTGTCGGTAAAGAGAAGGTATCCAAAAAGGAATTCCTCGAGATAAAAAGAAAGAAAAAAGAAGAGAAAAACGGCATCGTTACCGTAACTGCGGAGCCTGTTATAACGGAAGAGAATACGCAGGACGCTTCCGAATCCGCTTCCGCAGAGAATACGGAAAAAAATACAGACGAAAATTCAGACGAAAATTCAGATAAGGAATAACATAATGGCAAAAATCATTGACGGAAAAGCAATCAGAGACTACAACCTTGATTTGATGAAAAAGGAAGTCGCGCTTCTCAATGAGCAGGGGATTCATCCCTGCCTCGCGGTTATTATCGTGGGCAGCGACCCCGCTTCAAGGGTGTATGTAAACAATAAAAAGGCCGCCTGCGAAAAGACGGGCATCATCTCGAGAGAATACGCCCTGCCCGAAGAGACCTCCGAGGAGGAACTGCTCGGGCTCATCGACACTCTCAATAACGACAGCGAGGTCAGCGGAATTCTCTGCCAGCTTCCGCTTCCGGAGCATATTGACAAAGAAAAAATCCTTGAGAGAATTCTTCCCTCAAAGGATGTTGACTGCTTCCACCCCGAAAATATCGGCAGGCTTTCAATAGGCAACGGCACCCTTCTTCCCTGCACTCCTAACGGAGTGATGAAGCTCCTCGAATATGAGGGGATAGATGTCGCGGGCAAGAGAGTCGTCATAGTCGGCAGGAGCAATATCGTCGGCAAACCCCTCGCTATGCTTATGCTTGCCGCAAACGCCACCGTCACCGTCTGCCACTCAAAGACGGTCAATCTCAGTGAGATTACAAGGCAGGCCGATATACTTGTCGCCGCAGTCGGAGTGCCCGGCTTCGTCACGGCGGATATGGTCGGCGACGGCGCCGTTGTTATCGATGTCGGCATAAACAGAAATGTCAAAGAGAGACTCTGCGGAGACGTTGACTTTGAAAATGTCGAGAAAAAGGCATCCTATATTACACCGGTGCCCGGCGGAGTAGGGCCGATGACAATAACAATGCTTATGAGAAATACGATTACGGCAGCAAAAAACAGTTGACAACGCTTGACTGTTGTGATATAATCCCTCATGCCGCGTATCAGGGGCGGGTCAGTCATGCCCGGAAATCACTCTTGTGAGCCTCAGATAGCGAGTCTTAAATAAGGAATGGTAATTCTGATGTACGCAATTATCGAAACAGGCGGCAAGCAGTATAAAGTAGAAGCAGGCGATGTTATCTACGTTGAGAAGCTCGGCGCCGAAGCAGAGAGCGAATACACCTTCGATAAGGTTATCGCAATCGGAAATGATGACGGTATCACCGTCGGTTCGCCTTATATTACGGGCGCAACCGTAGCAGCTAAGGTCGTAAAGAACGGCAAGGCCAAAAAAATCACGGTTATGACCTACAAACCCAAAAAGAACGAAAAGCGCAAGCTCGGTCACAGACAGCCCTATACCAAGGTTGAGATATCCGCTGTCAATGCCTGATGACTACCGTTACTTTCTACACTGAAGGCAGTGAAATAACGGGCTTTGAGATTAAGGGCCACACCGGTTTTGCCTGTGAGGGCGAAGATATTGTGTGCTCCGCAATATCGTCCGTGGCCATTATGGCGGCAAACACGGTGACAGAGATAGCCGGAGACAGGGCAGAGATAAACGAGGGCGAAGGGTACCTTGAGTTCTCGGGCAAGAATTTATCCGCCTGCTCAAAGGATGTTCTCAGAGGTCTTGAATTTCATCTTAAACAGATTTCGGAGCAGTATCCATCTAACATCAAGATTAAATACGGAGGAAATACGAATGCTTAAGTTAAATCTTCAGCTTTTTGCTCATAAAAAAGGTATGGGTTCAACCCGTAACGGCCGTGATTCCGAATCCAAGAGACTC
>CACZTQ010000042.1 GCA_902784155.1 Oscillospiraceae bacterium | reverse complement strand
TTTCGATTTCAGCTATGATACGATTCTTGAAAAAGCCACTCTGTTAAGCGGAACCGAATACGGTCTCACCGTATATGTCAAGTGGAAAGTAAATCAGTACACCATCAAGTTCGTAACCAACGGCGGCTCCGAAATCGCTGACTACACCAGAGATTACGGCGCACCGGTTGAGAATATCAACCAGACAAAGGTTCCCACCAAAGAAGACTTTGTATTCGACAAGTGGTATGCCGACCAGGCCCTGACAACCGAATTCGAAGTTCCTTCAACAATGCCCGTTTATGATACAAACGGAGAGCCCTACACAACGGTTTACGCCAAGTACACAGATGCAGACGCGACCTACACAGTTGAGGTTTACCTGCAGAATGTTGACGGCACCTACCCCACAGATCCCGCTCTTGTTTCCGACACGCTTCACGGCGTAGCAGGAAACATTGTCAGCAGAGAGACCCTCGCAGGCACCGTATATCCCGACGGACTTCCCAAAGGATTCGCAATCAGCGAGAATTCGGCAAGCACCTTCAAGGTTCCCGGCGAGAGCGATACCGACAAAGTATATGAGCTCTATCTCGACAGACAGTCTTATGTCGTCACCTATAATTATGTTGATACCAACGGCGATCCCATCCATGCCCCCAGAACAGAGAATGTTATCTTCGGAGCGGATGTTCCCGCGTATCCCGTAGTTGACGATAACTACAATCTGAGCGAAGAGCCTCCCGTAATCAGTCCCGCGCTCACAGACGGCAAGATGCCCGCAGAGCCCGTATCGGTTACATATACTTATATTCCCAAAGCAGCACCGACATACACAATCACATACTATGATTTCGACAAGTCAACAGTTGTTGACGAAATCGCGATGCCCGCAGGCACCCAGATCACCGCAACAACCGAAACTCTTTCGGATCCCGGCGAAGGCTGGACCTCGGTAGGCACCTGGACCTATTACGTTGCCTCCGATAATTCTGTTTACACAGATAACGTTTATCCTTCAGAGGACCTCTATGCATTCCCCGACAAGGCCTCCAAGACCGTCAAGGTTGAGTACTTCTCAGACGAAGGCATAGTTGGCTCCTATAACATCAGATACTGGGCTTCCGAAGGCGTCAAGACCGAATACGCCGTTGCAGAGAAGAACGGTATCACAAAGTGGCGTCTCAACGATGAGGCAACCGGCACGATAATGACCGCGGGCGATCCTTATGAATTCACCGCGACCGATATCGAGAACGGCGTCAAGTTCTACGCGGTGGTAACCTATGAGATTACCTTCGACGCGGCAGGCGGTCACTTCGGAGACGATCCGGCAGAGACAACCAAGACCGTAACCGCAGCAGCAGGTGAGACACCCACATGCGAGGAACCCGTCTGGGATAAGCACACATTCAACGGATGGACTCCCGATGTCGGCGCAGCAAACGGCGACAAGACCTACTACGCAACCTGGGAAGAAGCCAAGTATAAGATTACATGGTGGAAGAATTCAGGCGGTGATGTTCATGACGAAACCGAGCTTGCCGAAGACGATGTAATTGACGACAATACTCCCACCGATCCTTCGGCAGAGACAGGTTACCACTTCACCGAGTGGAAATACTTCAAAGATGTCGATGGTAATAAGGGCGATCCTTATACCGGCACCGCGATGCCCGCTTATGACCTTATCGCAGAGCCCGTATTCGAAAAGAACACCAATGCTCTGGTTTATCTTGACGAAAACGGCAACCAGATAGGCGATGCGCAGAACGTTAAATACGGCGATCCCATTCCCGAGCCGACCGGCCAGGAGCCCGAGAAGCCCGGCCACACTCTTGAGTGGCAGACCGACGACGGCAAGACTCCCGCAGACTTCCCGGACGGTATGCCCGACGAGCCTCTGACCTTCAAGCCCGTATATACGCCGAAGAAGTATAATGTAACCTTCAATCCCGGCGAAGGCGCATTCTCCGGCAACGATACAGCTCCCAAGACCATTGAGGAAACCTTCGGCCAGCCTATCGTTACACCCGATGCGCCCGAGAAGGAAGGCCACACCTTCAAAGAGTGGACAGACGGCACCAAGACCGTTGAGAATTACAACAACGAAAACGGTATGCCCGCCAATGAAAACCTCACCTTCACGGCGACCTACACACCCAACCAGTATCCCATCGTATTCATTGATGACGGAAACACAGTTGTAAACGAAGAGGGCACCTACGGTCAGACCTTCAGCAATCTCGCTCCCGGTTATACGCCGAGCAAGGAAGGCCACTCCTTCGACGGCTGGTTCACAGCTGACGACGTAAAATATGACGAAACGCTGACCGTTCCCGTTGACGGCTACACCTTCACCGCGAAGTACACACCCAAGCAGTATGACATCATATTCCAGGATATAGACGGCAACCAGATCGGCGACGTACAGAAAGTTACTTACGGTAACAATCTCGACGGAGTCACGGTTCCCAACGCACCCGAGATTCCCGGCAAGGAGTTCACAGTCTGGCTTGAGACGACAAGCGACGAGACATTTGATGATGTAACCTCGATGCCCGCAAGGAACCTTATCTTCAAGGCAACCTATGAGGATCTTGTTTACACAGTCATATTCATCGCGAACGGCACCACGCTCAGCACCGTAACACCGCTGGCTTATAATGCCGATATGCCCGCAGCTCCCGCCGATTCCGATGCTGTGGCAAATGCCCCCGAAAACAAGGAATTCACCGGCAAGTGGAATACCGCGGAAGACGGCAGCGGAACAGAGTACAGTGCTTCTGCGAAGGTAACCGAAAACTTCACATTCTACGCAGTCTATGCGCAGGCAACGAGCAACATCACATATAATGATGCGGACGGAAATCCGGTTTATACATTTACAGATGTTGAGGCCGGCCAGCCCTTCCCGAAGCCTGAAGACGCAACACCTCCCTTCGAGGCTCCCGCAGTTCCCGGCAAGACCTTTGAAGGCTGGTTCACAGACGATGGCAAGACTCCCGAAGATTTCACCAACGTAACAGGCGATGTGACATTCACCGCGAAATACAGAAGCCTCATCAAGCTTGTTGCTGTTGACGGCAAGGACACAGTTGTTGAGAGAGACGGCAAAGTCGAGATGAACACTCCCGCTTCCATGACCTCCATGCCCAAGGGAGTAACTTCTGTATTAGAGACCGACAGGGAAACCTATAACTATGACAACAGCGGCGACTTCAGCAAGTGGTATATCACCGGCCTTCCGCAGGGCGTCAAGATTGCGGATCTCGGCGATTATATCGAGGTAACCGACAGCACAAACGGCTACTTCGAGGTTGATGAAGCCACAATCCCGATTAACGGAAGAGCCGGCACAGGCGTTGTCGTCAAAGTCTATGACAAGATGGATACACCCGATGACAAGACCGACGACAAGCCCATCGAACAGTTCACAATCGTTATTTACGGCGATGTTGACGGAAACGGCTGGGTTGAAAACTCAGACTATATCCTGATGAAGAAGGGCCTTACAGACTACATGAGCGTTTACGGCGACAAAGCCTACCTCGAGAAGGCGGCAGACGTTACCGAGAACGGACACGTAGAAGATCCCGATGCCCTTGAAATCAAGATGTACCTGAAGGGCAAGAGAACTGTTGACCAGATGCTCGGCAAAACTGAAGTTATCTGATTGACTCAAATAATTCCCGCCCCGGGAAACCGGGGCGGGGAAGACCCCGCAGCGGGCGGGAATAACCCCGTATATCAGGGCATAGGCCATGTCTATACCCCGATATATGCGGTTTATTCGCAGGCAGTGACAAAAATATTACAATATGTAAAATAATTGTTAATTTTTGTCTTGACAATTGACATGCTTAATGTTAGAATAAACTGTATTATATTATGCGTAACTGTGCATTATGGCTCGTGCACGGTTATGCCGCGCTCATAAAAATGCAAAATTGTTCTTTATAAGGAGGAAAATTGCATGAAGTTGTTCACGAAAAAAACACTTGCAATTCTGCTTTCGGCTCTGATTGTTATGGGGAGCATCTCCATTCTTTCATTCGCTGAGGAGACCGGCGAGATTGATATCAAAACCGAGTTTTACTACGGCACCGACAGAAGCAATGCACCCGCTGTTGTTTATGCGCAGAAGGGCGACGAAGTCTGGGCAGTTGTCAGATATAACTGCCAGGGTAATTTCTATGTTGCCTCATCTACTTTGCTGCTCACTTATAACACGGATGTGCTTGAGTTTGACCCCAGCGGTCACACAATCGATACCGACGGCGACTATGTTCTCAAGACCGTCAATTCCGATATGGGCGGTTGGTTTACTACCGATTATACTAAGACTCAGCTCAATTATGACTTTACCAACAAGGGAGTCATTTACGCTGTTGTTACAAAATTCAAGGTTCAGAAGTATGAAAACTATGATGCTTTCACCTTCAAGTTCAAGGTTAAGAATGATGTAAACCTGGATGATGTAGGTATTTTCTGCACCGATAAGGATTTCAACTCAAAGATTGTAAACAGCAATATTCCCAACCCGAATAACTTTGTCTGGGCACCCGAATCACAGGCCGACAAGACTAATTCCGATTATACGGTAAGTGAGTGCCTCAGCTCAAAGGACTACAACCTTAAGATCAACGCCTCCAACAACGAGATAAGATTCAAGGGCGCAGCTCTCTTTGACCCCAACGGCGGCAAGATCAACGGTTCAACCGAGGCCTATGAAGCCAACGGATTCTACGGCACCAACATTGCCGAAACCGATATTCCGGCTGCCACAGCCATTACTCCTCCCGAGAATAAGGTCTTTGTCGGCTGGACATATGAGGGCGCCGATATTACAAGCGGCGATATCGCTCAGAAGAAATTCGGCGGCGAAGGCGCTCCCGTTGAAATCCCCGTATTCGTTGCTAAATATGAAGATAAAGCTGTTACCGTGACCTATACTCTCGGCGACGGCAAGACCTTAGGCGCTTACTGGAGCGACACAAACGACAACGCAGATAAAGTTGTTGATACTCACCATAACGGCGACGGCCTCACCGATGAGAAGGTCGCTATGGGCAACCTGGCAAAGTGGGATAACTATAAGTTCAATGCATGGACTCCCGGAGATACCACTGTAGGCACAGATGATATCACCTTCAACGCTACATGGACAGGTCCTTACTACACCGTTAAATTCCTTGATAAGAGCGGTGCGGAAATCGACTCCGATGAGTATCTGAGCGGTAATACGATAACCGATATTCCCGCCGGTCCCGCAAACGCACCTCACAATTTCGTGAAGTGGGTTGAGACAACAGACGGCTCCGAGCCAACCACATCCACGGCTGTTACCCGCGATCTCGTATATCAGCCCGAATATACATATACCCTGACATGGAAGTTCAACAACCCCGACGGCACCACCGGTACCGCCGATAAGTTTGCTGAGCTTGCCGAAGGCGCAGACATTTCAGTTCCCGTTCTCGGCACCGATTTCTCATGGGCAGACCACAATTTCATCCGCTGGGTTGACGCCGACGGAAAAGGACCCGCCGACTACAGCGGCAAGATGCCCGCCAAGGACGTAATCTTCAACGCGCAGTGGGATGTAATCAAGTATGTTCTCACGGTTGAGCTTGACGGCGGCGCATTTGAGAATGCAAACGATAACCCGGAAAAAAATAATCCATATGCGGCAGGCACAAGCGTAGCAAAGCCCGCAGATCCCAAGAAGACCGGTTATAACTTCGCAGGCTGGACTCCCGAATTCCCCATCGTAATGGATTCGGATAAAACAGTCACCGCTACATGGACTCTCGGTGAATACACCATCACCTATGACGCAAACGGCGGTGAATTCGAAGGCACACCCACGAACCCCGTAACAGTTCCCTATGATACCGATCTCTCAACAGTCGCTGAGCCCGAAGTCAAGAAGACAGGCATGACCTTAAAAGGCTGGAACTGGTTTGACGCAGACGGCAATCCTCTCGCTTCCAAGCCCGCAACAATGCCTGGCGGCAACCTTACCTTAAAGGCAGACTGGGGCGAAGATACCTATACAATCACCTTCTATGATGAAGACGGCACAACCCCGATCGGCACAGCTACCGGTAAATACGGCGACCCCGTAACTCCGATCACGGCTCCCGAAAAGGAAGGCAAAGAGTTTGATAAGTGGGATCCCGCTCTTCCCGCAACATTCTCAGGCGACACAAGCGTAAAGGCTGTTTATAAAGATAAGAAATATACTCTTACAGTTGACCTTGACGGCGGTCAGTTTGAGGATGACTCAATGAACCCCGCAGGCGTTGACTACAGCTACAATGACAGCGTTGCCAAGCCCGCAGCCGATCCCGTAAAGGAAGGCTACAGATTCACAGGCTGGTCACCCGAGTTCCCGATCGTTATGACAAGCGACAAGACAGTCAAGGCACTCTGGGCAGGCAAGACAACAATTTCTCTTGATCCCGGCGAAGGCAAGAAGCCCGACGGAACTCCCTATGAGCCCTTCGAGCTTGACAGCGAATCCAAGGATTATCCCGATATCCCCGATCCCGTGAACGGTGACAAGTCATTCGCAGGCTGGTACTTCAAAGATCCCGCAACAGGCGAGCCCAAGAAGTATGACTTCGACAAGTCACCCTCCGAGAATCTCGGCGGTACATTCAGCGGCAGCATCCCGCTTTACGCGGTTTATCTGACCAAGTACAATGTTGAATACATTGTTGACGGTGAGTCAGTCAAGAAAGCAGAAGTTCTCGAAGGCTCCGACCTTCTTGAAACTCTTCCCGCTGACCCCGTAAAGGAAGGCTTCATCTTCAAAGAGTGGAAGGATGCCGCAGACAAGACTCCCTATGACTACGGAAAGATGCCTTCCAACGACCTGACCTTCACCGCAGTATTTGAGGAGAAGGAAGCAGGCAAATACACCTACACCTTCAAAGACCGTGACAAGACCATCAGCTCCGGTCAGATAGCAGAAGGCGATCCGATTCCCGTTCCTCCGGAGCCGTCAAGATTCGGTTACATCTTCAAGGGATGGGAGCCCGAAGTACCCACCTACATGCCCGCAGGCGATATGACCTTCGAGGCACAGTGGGAGCTCGATAAGAAGTTTATCGGTCTCGTTATCGGCGGCACTGTTGTAGCAGGCGGCGTTGTAGGCGCTGTTGCGGCAAGCAACGCAGCTCTCATCACGGGCGGCGCAATAGTCGGCGGTATCGTAGCGGTCGCAATCGCTGCAAACACCCACAAGGTAACCTACATTGTTGACGGCAACACTTACAGAGTATTCTACATCCTTGAGGGCACCAAAGTTATAGTTCCGAAGGATCCCACTAAGGACGGTTGCACATTCAACGGCTGGACTCCCGAGATTCCCGACAGAATGCCCGACCACGATCTCGTATTTGAAGCCAAGTTCTCCGGCTCTGCCGCAGGCAACAACGGCACACCTTCCGAGGCTATCACCGATGTTCCCGCAACAGGCTCGGCTACAGCAGGTCTTGCAGTCTTTGCAGTTATCTCTTCCGCGTGCGCAGCAGCGTATGTAATGAATAAGAGAAAGCACAGCTGATAAAACCCCGAATTTTTAAGGGACTGCCGAAAGGCAGTCCCTTTTGCCGTCAGTTAAAAAGACATAAAGATTCCGCCGCCCTCCTGGGCGGCGGTTTTTTATCTTTATCCTGTTAAATGCTCTTTTTGAATCCCTTGCCGAGCACCTCGTTTGCCTCGCTCACAATGATGAATGTTTCGTTATCGATTGATCTGACCGTCTTGAGAAGGCCGCTGATTTCGTTTTTTCTCGCAACGCAGATAAGAAGGTTTTTGTTATCTCTCGTATAAGCGCCCACCGCGGGGAGTATCGAAACGCCGCGCCTTGAGGAGGATATAATCGCGTTTGCGATTTCATCCGCCTTTTCGGTGAATATCATAAGCATCTTTCCGTTTGCCATGCCGTAGAGAAGCGAGTCGATAACTCTCGATGAAACAAAGGCGACGATTATCGCGTAGAGTCCGCTCTCGAAGCTCCTGAAAACAATCATATAGGCGATAACGATTATCGCGTCCGCCGCCATAACGACCTTGCCGACCGTTATATACGGCACCGCCTTGTGAACTAGCCGCCCGATTATATCGGTCCCGCCGCTCGTGGCGTTGGTCGTCATTATGATTCCGAGGCCCGCGCCCTGAAGCACTCCGCAAATCAGCGCCGCGAGAATCGGATTCCCCTGATAGACGGGGATGTGATTTGCAAACATCCAGGTCATAAAGTCGAGCGCGCCCGAGAGTATAGCGGAGACTATGAGAGTCTTGAGCAGGCTGCCTCTGCTTATGAAAATATACATAAGAATCAGAAGCGGTATATTCAGCGCGAATCCCACAAGGCCTATCGGCCAGCCGAACAGCTTATGCAGGATTACCGACGCGCCCGTCATTCCGCTCTGCGCTATTGAGTTTGGCAGGGCGAAGCCGTTTACGGCGGTGGAATAAAGCAGGCATCCGATTACCCAGACAGCCGCCTCTTTCACATAGCCGGCAACGGTTTTTTTATCCGGTTTTTTCATTGCCGTCACAGCTTTCTTTTATTATATTATAGAGTTCGTTGATTCTGTCGTGTCTGCCGTCAAGCCAGAGCTTTCCGAAAAGGCATTCGAGCCCGGTGGCGTAGTGATAATCCTGACCGGACTGATTTTTCGGCGTACTGCCCGGGTGAGCGTTGCGCCCTCTTTTGAATACTTCGCTCTCCTCCTCGCTGAGCAGCGGAAGAATCGCTTTGACCGCCTGAGCCTGAGCCGAGGCGCAGACCATCGACGAGGCAAGAGCGTGCAGGTCTTTTACAGGTCTGTTTGCCTGAGATATGATATCGCTCCTGACAAGCAGGTCATAGACCGTGTCGCCGAGAAAGGCCAGCGTCAGCGGGCTGTAAGAATTTGAGCCGATGTCAATCACTCCTCAGTTAACAAAATCGAATTCAAGGTCGTATATCGAGACTGTGTCGCCCTCCTGAATTCCGCGCTCGCGCAGGGCGTCGATTATTCCGCTTGAAATGAGAACTCTCTGAAAATACTGCAGAGACTCATAGTCATCGAGGTCGCATCTCTGCAGAATCTTGAGAAGCCACTCCGCCTGAACAAAATAGACATTATCCCTGACGGTAATCGTGTAATTCTTATCCGCCGATTTTTCATACATTTCAACGGGTATGACCTCCGCCTCGTATCTCTTGAGCGGGGGAAGAGTCTGCAGCTTATTCCACACGGCGTTGATTATCTCCGCGGTGCCCTCCGAAATCGGGGCGCACATTGTGTGAAATTCATATCCTCTGCTCTCAAAATATTCGCGCAGGGAGGCGAGCTGCTCATCGCTCGCGAGGTCGGTTTTATTCGCGACGACTATCTGCTCTCGCTCGGCGAGCTCGGGGTTGAATTTTTCGAGCTCCTTATTGATAATGTTGAAATCATCAACGGGGTCCCTGCCTTCACTGCCCGACGCGTCGAGGATATGAACGAGCAGTCGGCATCTCTCGACGTGCCTTAAAAATTCGTGACCGAGGCCGACTCCGTCGCCCGCGCCCTCAATAAGGCCCGGTATATCCGCCATAACAAAGGAATTACCCTCGCCCATAGATACGACTCCGAGCACAGGGGTCAGGGTGGTGAAATGATAGTTTGCGATAACGGGCTTTGCCTCGCTGACAACAGAAATGAGAGTGGATTTGCCCACATTTGGGAAGCCGAGCAGACCGACATCCGCGAGGAGCTTGAGCTCGAGCGAGACCTCCCATTCCTCACCGGGAGTGCCGTCTTTGGCAAATCTCGGCACCTGCCTTGTCGGGGTGGCGAAGTGAGGGTTTCCCCATCCGCCCTTTCCGCCTTTCGCGGCGACGAAGGGCTCGTCCCCGGACATATCCGCGAGGATCGCTCCGCTCTCGACATCCCTTATGATTGTGCCTCTCGGCACATAGATAATGAGATCCTCGCCCTTTCTGCCGCTCTTCCTGCCGCCCGAGCCGTCCTGACCGTTCTGGGCGGTGTATTTTCTTTTGTATCTGAAATCCGCAAGGGTTGAGAGGTTGTCATTGACCTTGAATATGACGCTGCCGCCCTTGCCGCCGTCGCCGCCGTCAGGCCCGCCCGCGGCAACATATTTTTCTCTGCGGAAACTGACGGCTCCGTTGCCGCCGTTACCGGCTTTTATTTTTATTTTTGCAATATCGACAAACATAATGCTTATTCCTCCGTTTCAGAGTGAAACGCCTCATAGACCGCGTGAGCAGCCGATTTGCCCATTCCCTTCACCGCCGCGAGCTCTTCCTCGCTTGCGGCCGCTACGGCTTTGAGGGTTTTGAAATGCTTCATCAGGGCTTTGGCTCTCGCCTCGCCGACGCCCTCAATCCTTGTGAGAGTGGTCGAGATGCCCGATTTTTTGTTTTTGGCGTGGTGATAAGCCACAGAATATCTGTGAACCTCCTCCTGAATGGTTGAAACGAGAGTGAACGCGCTCCTTTTTGATGTCAGCGAAATCTCTCCGCCCGAGAGAGCGATTGCCCTGGTCCTGTGGTGAGAATCCTTGACCATACCGAAAAGCGGGATATCAAGGTTATGCTTCCTGAGCACGGGAATCACGGCGTTTACCTGCCCCTTACCGCCGTCAAGCAGTATCAGGTCGGGCAGGCGGCCGAAGCCCTCTTCGCTGTCTTTATTTTTTTCGTATTCGGTGAGCCGTCTGTCGATGACCTCCGCCATTGAGGCGTAGTCATCCTGGCCCGAGAATCCCTTGACTGAGAAGCGCCTGTAGGATTTTCGCAGAGGGAGACCGTCCTTGAAGACGACCATACCCGCCACGTTGTTGGAGCCCGCCGTGTGAGAAATATCGTATGATTCGATGAATTCGGGCGGCGCTTTGAGGCCGAGGAGCTTGCCGAGCTCGTCAAGGGCGGCGGTCGCCTTGCCCGTTCTTCCGAGATAGAGCGCGAGCTTCTGCGCCGAGTTTGAGCGGCACATATCCAGCAGGCGGAGCTGCTCGCCTCTCTGAGGCACCGTAATCGAAACCTTTCTCCCCGATTTTGATGAGAGCCACTCGCTCAGCAGCTCGGGCGAATCCGTCTCGCCGTCAATCGCTATTCTCGGCGGGATATTGTCGCGCATTGTATAGTATCTCATAATCAGCTCGTGCCTTGCCTCGGGAAGGTTTTCTGGCAGATCGATAATGAAATATTCGCTGTCATAAAGACGGTAATCGGCAAACCTCAGAACCGAGAGGCAGGCCTTGGGATTCAGCC
The DNA here is from genome assembly GCA_902784155.1 of Oscillospiraceae bacterium. GTDB lineage: Bacteria > Bacillota > Clostridia > Oscillospirales > Acutalibacteraceae > CAG-177. The sequence continues at coordinate 1,395 of CACZTQ010000042.1, read as the reverse complement.
CCTGTCTGGCGCCGACTATCGCGAAGACATCCTGCTCTTTGACCGAGGCGGCGACGACCTTCTGCTTTTCGGATATTCTGCCGATTGCCTTGATGGTGTCCCTGATTCTGGCCGCCTTTTCGTATTCCTCATTCTCCGATGCGGCGAGCATCTGAGCGGTCAGCTTCTCAACGACCCTGTCGGAGCCGTCTGTTATGAATTCGAGAGCCTGCCTGACATTTTCGTTATAGGCGGCTTTCCCGATTTTGCCCGCGCACGGGGCGGAGCACTGACCTATCGAATAGTTGAGGCACGGTCTGCTTTTGCCGTATTCCTTAGGAAATTCCTTGTTGCAGGTCGGGATTCGGAATATCTTTTTTGCCCTGTCAACAGCCGCGGAGATTCCGCCCGAGCTCATATAAGGCCCGATATATTTCGCGCTGTCGTCATCCTTTTGTTTGACGACCTTGAAATTCGGCCATTCTCCGCCGTAAACCTTGATGTAGCTGTAGCCCTTGTCATCCTTGAGCAGGATGTTGTATTTTGGCGAATGCTGTTTGATGAGCGAGCATTCGAGAACGAGCGCCTCAAACTCCGTGTCGCAGAGGATATAGTCAAAATCGTCAACGTTTTCGACCATCCTGAGCACCTTGACGGCGTGATTATTCTGCGAGCCGAAATACTGGCTGACTCTGTTTTTGAGCGCCTTGGCCTTGCCGATATAAATAATCCCGCCCTGTTTGTTTTTCATAATATATACGCCGGGCGTCAGCGGCAGAGACATAGCTTTCTTTCTCAGATATGCCAGCTTTTCGTTCACGGAATTCACCTCCCCGTCTTATCAGGTCTATCATTTTATTTTATCACAGTATAATTATGATGTCAAATAAGCGGGGGAGAATCATCACACTGTGGCAGTATAAAAAACAGCCGTGCGAAAACCGCACGGCATTTATCATAGAGGATTCTCTTATTTTGCCTTGCCCTGATTTGCGACGGCGTTCATCTTGGCTGCGAGAGCTTCCTGGTCGCCGAGGTAATACTTCCTGATTACCTTGAAATCATCGTCGAATTCATACACAAGGGGAACGGCTGTGGGGATATTGACGCCGAGAATTTCTTCGCTGCTGAGATTCTCAAAATACTTGACGAGAGCGCGAAGTGAATTGCCGTGAGCCGCGATAACGACTCTCTTTCCCGCGAGCATATCCTTCTTGATTGTCTCCTCAAAATAGGGAACAACTCTCTCGATGGTTGTCTCAAGGCTCTCTGTGAGAGGCAGGTCTTTTGCGTCAACGCCGCGGAACATATCCTGCTTCGCGGGATTTCTGTCATCATCCTCCGAGAGCTCGGGGGGCTTGACGTCAAATGATCTTCTCCAGATTTTAACCTGCTCTTCGCCGTATTTTTCGGCAG
>CACZTQ010000041.1 GCA_902784155.1 Oscillospiraceae bacterium | reverse complement strand
GACCTGCCATGTCTGAAGTTTGAACTGATTGGTAAGAGAAGCGATAATATCCATAATAAAGTATCCTTATTCGTCTGAACTTTTTATCTGCCTTATATCGTTGCCGATAAAAAACAGCGGGGTATAGCTGCCGATAATCCTTGACGTTACGCGCTCGGAATATTTTTTCTCAAGCTCGTCAAGGCTGAGATTCGTGCTTATGATAACGGGCTTCGAGCGGTTGATTCTGTCGTTGAGAATATTGTAAATCTGGGTTACCGAAAACTGAGTTATAAACTCCGACCCGAGGTCGTCGATTATGAGCAGGTCGCAGCCCAGCGCCTTCGCTTCGGTCAGAAGCTTTGAGCTGCTGTATCTGTCTCTGTCTCTGCTGAATTTTTCTCTCTCCATATCAGAGAGCAGATTCGGGGCGGAATAATAGACAACGCTGTATCCCTTGCGCGCGGCGGTATTTGCTATGGCGAGCGAGAGATGGGTTTTGCCAAGCCCCGTCGCTCCGCACATATATATCGAATTTGAGCCGGTATCGAAATCATCCGCGTACGCCTTGCAGTATTCGAGAATATCCGCCATTTTTTCGCGGGGCGAAACCCCGTAGCGGGCATCGGTCACGTCGGAATAATAGCCGAGAGAGAAATTATCGAATCTGCACTCTCTCGCGGGCGATACCGCCTCAAGATCTCTGACATTAAGCTCCCTGAGAAGCTCTTTGCGGCAGGAGCAGACATAGCCTCCGACAAAGCCGGTGTCGCAGCATTCGCGGCAGGTGTAGGGAGTGTCGAGATAATCGCCGGGCAGGCCGTTTTCACGCAGCAGAGTCCTGATTTTTACCTGAGCCCTGCTGTTGGCATCCGCTATCTCACGCATCCTTGCTTCAAAATTTTCAGCCGTCATCGCTTTGACAAGGTCCGTGCTGAAATCATAAAGCTCCTTGATATATGCTCCGATTTCGGGTATTTTCTTTATTGCCTCAATCTGCCTTTCCTTCTGAATCGTCTCCGCCTCGTTTTTTCTCTCGGAGATTATCTCATCGGCATATCTGAGATTCGCTTTTGAATAGCTCATTTCTTACCGGGCCTTTCGTATTTCGGTGTCTTTTTCATACTGTCTTTTTTAAACTTGTCAAGGTCGTAGGAGGCGCCGCCCGCGGGCTTCGCCGAGGCCTCTCTCCTCGCCTTTTCGGCTCTCTCGACATCGGATATATCCTTGTATCCGCTGCTGTGCCAGTTTGCGAGAATCTTATCCATATATCTGAATTCGATCTTGCCGGTTTTTTCGACCGTCTGCTCGTAGGCGCGGCATATCATATCAAAGCTCATACCGTATTCGCCGAGCCAGGTCTCTATGAACTTTGCCTGAGAAGCTGTTGGTTTCGCGTTTTTGAGCCCCTGCTCCACGGAAAATCTGCTCCAGAAAGCGTTGACTTTATCGAGCCTTGAAATCTTTTCGCCCGCCTTCTCGACGGTGTCAATCTCCTGCTCCGCCCAGCTTCTGCCGGCCTTCTCGATATAGGAATAGCCGCTCTTGCCGTTATTGGCGCAGTAATCGACAAGCATATAAATAACCTCGGCCGGCAGGCCGTAGTTATCGCACAGACGCAGGAAGGTACACTGGCCGTCATAGCCTATGGTCCTGCCGAGCTTTATCTGCAGCTCTCTGAAGAGCCCTCTTATCTCGGCCGATTCCTCAAGCCGCGCGGCAATCTCTTCGGGCGAAGGCCTTGTGTATTCGCTCATATCGGGCAGCACCGCGGCGGGCTTTGTCTCCTCCTGAGCGCGCTTTTGCCCCGGAACGTATTTTATCGGAGTCTCTTTTACTTCAGCGGGAGGCCCGGATGCGCTGTCATCACGGCCGATTACACCCATCAGCTCCCAGAATTTAAGACACTCCGCGACTTCATCCGCGCCGAGTTTTGTGATTTTTGAAATATTCTCTTCATCGCAGGACGGACTCCTCAGCGCCGCGAGGAGCACCTTTATCTGGTCCCCCGAGGCAAAGCGGAGATATTCGTCCACAATTTTTTCGGGAACGGAAAAACATTCCGCGCCCTCGTTTATGAGCCTGAAACCCATTGAAAACACCCTGTAATCAGCCGGAATTTTACCGGCAGTAATATCATATAGATTATACCTTTTTTCAAGGAAAAAATCAAAGGATAATTGCAAGTTTTACACGGCCGCGGGAAAGCACAATATATAGTGGATGCAGGCGACACGCATACACAACAGGCTTGTAAAAATCGACAAAAAAAGAAACCGCCGAACGCGGTTTCTCTTTCCGTTTTCTTAAAATCAGACGGCTCTTGTAACCTTGCCTGAGCGAAGGCAACGGGTGCAAGCATAAACTCTCTTGGGAGTTCCGTTTACAACGGCCTTGACTCTTTTAACATTGGGTTTCCAGGTTCTGTTTGAACGTCTGTGTGAGTGGGAAACCTTGATGCCGAAGGAAACACCTTTACCGCAGAATTCACATTTTGCCATACTTCGCACCTCCTTTAGTCGTTAGCGAATAGGATAATAACAGATTTTTCGGCAAAATGCAAGCATTTTTTTTAAAAGCGGGCGAATATTTTGTTTTTTGTGACTTTTCACACCCAAAATGACAATATTTACCGCCCGTTTGTTATATTTGTGTTGTATTTGAATTGAAAAATGTGTTATAATCTTTCAGGTATCACGGATTTCGGATAATCCGGCAACGGAGGACAGCAGAATCATGAGAGTATTTAATAGGGCGGGGGCGCTTCTGATTGCCTTCGCAATGCTTATAACGGCCTTGTCCGGCTGCTCGCTCGGCTTCGGCGAAGAGAAGCCCGCGCTCGTCATCTCGGGGACGGGTATAAGCAGAGAGATATATAACTATTACTATGACCTTGTAGAGGGCCGCCCCGGAGACTACGGACTCTCGGATTCACCCAAAGAGAAAGAAAAAGAGGAAGCGGCGGTCGGGCTGTGTAAGCGTTATATCGCGCTCAACTCCAGCTTTGTCATTCACAATCTGAGACTCTCAACATCCGAGAAGGTCAGCATCTCCGACAACGTCAACAACCACTGGATGCGTTTTAAGAATCATTACAATAAAATCGGCGTTTCAAAGCAGACACTCAACAAGATATTCACCTCCGCCGCCTATGAGGATGTCATTTTCTCGGCCATGTATGACAAGGGAGTCACGGACAAGGCGCAGGAAGCCGCGATAAAGCAGTATTTCTACAGGGAATACGCGGCGTTCAGGAGCGTTTGCGTTTATTTCACAAACAACGGCAAGGAAATGACTCAGGCGGAAAAGCAGAATGTCATAAACGATATGTATGACATCTCCGCCGCCTCGGATGATTCGCCCGAATCATTTGCCCTCGCGAGCAGCGAAAAGGGGTATTCGGCGAGCGACGTTGTCGTGCTCTCAAGAAATTCGGACGGCTACCCCGCCGGTTTCTTTGACACGGTCTATGACCAGTTTGAGGGGACGGTCAAGGTCATAACTTACGGCGACAGCGTTTTCGCCGTTCGCAAAGAGAGCCTCGAAAAACTCGGCGAGGGCCTCTACGCGGGCTACCGCTCGGCTCTTATCAAGGAAATGTATGACGAAGAATGGCAGAAAACCATAAACTCATATATCGATACATTCACCGTTGACGAGAAAAATATCTGACCTGTAACGGTCTTCTTCACGGTATTGAATAAAAGCATTGAATCCGGCCGGAAATTCCGGCCGGATTCTTGATTTCACTGTTTTCTTTTACCACTCGAATATCTCTTCGGGCTTGTCGAAAATCTGCTCGAGCCTCTTGATAAACGGAATGAGCTTACCGAAATCGAGCGCCCTGTGGTCAAAGACAAGCTGCATGGGCATAACGTTTCCGGGCACGATGATATCATTCCCGTTTTCATCCTGCGCAACGACGGGCTGCTTCTGCACTGAGCTCATGCAGAGCACGAATACCTCGGGCGGGATAATCGCGAGCATGGTGCAGCGCCCGTGAATTCCCCTTGTGGTCGAGCCGATATTCGAAATGCAGACCGTTCCCTGGCGGATATCCTCTTTTGTGAGGCGGTCGGTTTCGGGAATACTGTAGTATTCTTTTTTCTCTTTGCCCTTGAGCACGGTAACCTTATGCTTGCCGAATTTAGCTCCGATGAGCCTGTTGACGGCCTTAAGAACGTGACCGCGCTTGAGCTTCTGAATCGTATCGTCAAACGAGATGGAATACATAACCTCGTCAAGATTCGTGTTGTTGATTCTCCTCGCCGTGTCGGCAATGTAGTCATTCAGCTCTTTGAGGGATTTGCTGCCGATATCGTGGAGGTTGATTGTCATCATCTCGTTGTTGGGCAGCACCCAGGTCATTGAAGCGTGAATATCTTCGTATTCGGTAATGTAGCCCTTGACTCTTTTCTGGTCAAAATGAATGTTCGCGTTGAGCTCGGGAGCCGCCTTCAGACCTTCGGCGATAGCCTTGAGCATAATGGTATTGACGGTGATTTTGCTCTCGAATTTACCCGATTCGTTGAGCTTCTTCACCATATCCATGAATTTTGTGACCTCGGGCTCATAGCTGTATCCGATATGAGGAACAGTCTGCCAGGCCTCCGTGGTCATATTCGCTATTATTTTTCTCTGAATTCCCAACCAGGTTGTCTTTACAGGCTTCATTTCCATTCCCTCCAATATAATATGTTAAGAATTATATCATTGTAAAAACCGGTATGCAATTGATAAGAAAAACAATAGTTACAAAAGCTGAACCGATTTTTTGTGTATTAACACCAAGATAAAATCCGAAAAAAGACTTGATTTTTAATAGATTAAAGTGTTAATATTGAGATACAGAGATATAAAGGAGGTATTCTTATGAAAATGAAATCTGAACTTACCGATCAGCTTTTTGAAGCGGTCCTCGGTCTTGAAACGGTAGATGAATGCTACGCTTTCTTTGAGGATTTATGCACAATCAAAGAGCTCAGAGATATGACCCAGCGCTTTGAGGCCGCAAAAAGATTAAAAGACGGTGAAAACTATCTTAAAATCGCCAAGGAAGTCGGCCTGAGCACCGCAACCATAAGCAGGGTAAGCCGCTGCCTCAACTACGGCGAGGGCGGATATCTCGCGGCGCTTGAGCGCATGAACGATAAAAAATAATATCCGAATCTTAAAGCCCGCAGGAATTTCCTGCGGGCTTCCGATACTGCTTCAGCCTTCCATTATATGCATATTGCGTATGGAAGGATTTTTTATTTTTTCGCGGATTTCGTAGGCGTGAGGCTCAAGGAAATTATCCTTATGAGACGACAGCCCCTCTTCTCTGAAGTAACCGGCAAAGACGGCGCAGACGCTCTCGATTTCGTCAGACAAAGAGGAATCAGTGCGCACGGTAATCAGATTCTCAAGTCTCCCGCCGATTCCGGAAAACTTATCAAGAGACTTCAGCCCCCTGAATGCCCATTTATAAAACGGACAGTATCTGCCTTCGGCGGTATAGCAGAGGGAGACGGCGTTCCTGACGAATTCGGCAAGAGCCAGCGCCGCCGCGCCGTTTTCGCCGTGCTCAATGCAGCGCCTGAAATTATACTGGCCGCTCTGCGCCATATTGATTGCGAGCACGCTCATTTTTTTGAGCCTGACATCAGCCGGCATATTCAGCAGCTTTTCGCGCTCGGCGGTGAATTCGCCGCTGTCGTCTCTGAAGACCTCGCCGTTTACGGCGCAGGCAAGATAACAATCCGGTATCGAGAGCCACTGCTCATCCGAAGCGGGCGCTCCCCCGCTCCCCGTGAGAGGCGTAAAAAAATCCTTTATCTTTATTACTCCGAATCTGTCAACCCCGTAGGGCCTGACCCTGTATTTCGGAATTCCCTCAATCTCACCGGGAAGCGCCGTGTATGCCCTTGTGAGCGCGAAGCCGATTTTGTCATATACCGCGTCATCAACCCACATACAGAAGCCCGCGCCGAAATCGTGGTCGCGGCTGATTTCATCGTCAAAGCCGAAGCAGTCAGAGCCCGGTCCGGCTATACCAACGGCTATTTTATTCTCATACTCCGGAAAGAGAGTGTGAATCATATCCCTTCCGTATTTTTCATAGTAAAGCCTGCTGATTTCAAGCCCCTGCATATACGGCATCTGCCCTTTCGTTCAAGTATTTTTCCTCTCTGAAGCGCCCGAAGTAACCGTAGGACGGGGCGCACTTGCGGCAGGTAAACGCGTATTTGCGGTAAGAGAAATAACGCGGATTTGATAGAATTGCCATCGCGCCGTCAAGCAGGCGGTCAACCTCTTCGCTGAGCATATCGTCCTCAAAGAGAAGATGAGCGAGATTCACATAGGATATCGCCGTCTCGAGGGCGTTTGAGCTGTCTCTCGACGTGATTTCAATCGCCTTCCTGAAACAGCTTTCGCTCTCGGTCACCATACCGAGATCCTGCAGCGCGAGAGCTTTGTTGTTATAGAATCCCGCAAGGAGCGGGTCGTCTCCGGCAAGCTTTTCCTCAAACACCTTCTGAGCCGCGTCATAGTATTTTATCGCCTCTTCGCTTCTGCCGAAGCTTTTGAGGGTTGTGGCGCAGTTGAGAATAATCGTAGCGCCGGATACCCCGCCGCCGATTCCGAGCTTTTCCGTCAGCGAGAGCGCCTCTTCTATAGAATTCAAAGCAGCCTCCCTCTCGCCTGTCTGCCTGTAAAGACCGACCATCTCGTTAAGGACGGTCAGCCTGCCGCTGTCATTGCCGGCAGCGGCGCAGATACCGTACTGCTCGCGCAGAAACTCCCCCGCGCCCCGCGTGTCTTCGCGGTCAAACAGCCGGTCAAGTTTCTCTATGAATTCCCCTGTGTTGAATTCCTGCATATCATTTATCCTCAAGAAT
>CACZTQ010000040.1 GCA_902784155.1 Oscillospiraceae bacterium | reverse complement strand
CTTTGCCCGCGCCGTTTCAGACAGGGTAATCTTTATGGACGGCGGCGTGATAGTCGAGCAGGGAGACCCCGAGGAGGTCTGCGGAAACACGCAGAGCGAGAGAATGAAGCAATTCCTTCAGAATTACAATAAAGTATGATTTCTTATTATTATGTAAATCCTACGGGCAATATCACCCTGCTTGTTGATTCGCCCGTCCCGCCCGCGGAGCGCGTAAAAATCGCGGAAACGCTGATGCGCGCCGAGCCGGAGGCGGAGCAGGTCGGATTTATCGACGGCAGAAATCTCAATATGGCGGGCGGCGAATTCTGCGGAAACGCGACTCTCTCTGCCGCCGCGGTTTACTGCCTTGAGAACGGCCTTGAAGAGGCCTCGCCCGACCTCGCCGTGAGCGGAGCGGAAAAGCCCGTTCGCACGGCAATAAAAAAGACCGGCGAAAACACATACAGAGGGTCTGTCAGAATGCCCGCGCCCGTTGAAATCGGAGAGATAAAGATGAATCCCGGCGGCCGTGAGCTCACGGCGCCCATCATAGATTTCGGCGGAATCGCCCATATAATCCTGACAGAGAGCGCGGACAGAGATATAATCGAAAAAACGATAAAGGAAACAGCCCGCGAAATCGGCGCCGACTGCCTCGGAATAATGCTCGCTTCAGAGGGCAGGCTCACTCCGCTCGTATATGTCAGAAAACCCGAAACGCTTGTGTGGGAGAGCTCCTGCGCGAGCGGCACATCCGCCGCGGGCGTTTATTTCGCGATGAAAAACGGCGGCAGATTCGAGGGCGAATTCATCGAGCCGGGCGGCACTCTCGGCGTCAGCGTAAAAACTGAGGGTGGGGGAGAGCCCGTGATTCTGCTCAGCGGCACGGTCATTACAGATAAAATCAGATCTCTCGATCTGACAATCTGAGCCCGCGCGGCGCCGAACGGAACAAAACGGCAAATTCCTCAAAAAATTGAAAAAAAACAGTTTACAAGCACTATGCCCTGTGATATAATAACCGTGTCATCAGGATGATGATACCTTCTAAATGCTCCTCCTTTGATATACAGCGGGTTAGCCCTCTGCTGTAAATCATGGGAGGGCTATCCTTTTATGGGAAAATCAGCTAAAACGAAAAATCGATTTTAACGAAAAACAACCCAAACGAATAATAAGCCCGAATGACAAATCAGTTTAAACGTATAATTGACTTAAACGAAAAACATCTTATACGAATATAAGCTTAAAAAATCTGCTTAAACAAAAAATCAGCCCGCAGCCGCAATCGAAGCGAGCGGGAGTCAGACAATAACAGGTCCGATTCCGGCGCGCCTCATCCCGGCCGCGGGATTTTTCATATATTGTTTCAATAAGTCTCCCCGTCAGTCTGCGTCTTCGTCAAGGGTTTCGAGCAGGAAGCTGACCGGGCGGAAACCGTCATTGCACGAAATCATCGCGGAGCGGGGATTCTTCATCCATCCGTCATAGATGTTTTCGCCGCCGTGAGCGAGCGTCATGACAAACGGCGAAATCGACTCCCACGCGCTCTCGCAGAATCCCTCGGGCCTCTCCCATCCGTTTGCGGTGAAGGTCTGCCCCTGCTTTATTGAGCAGGCGTGTTCAATCGGGTTCTCATATTTTTCGATGAGGTCGTCATAGCGGGCGACTCTCACCGCTGTTATAAGCACCTTTTTCATTCCTTCTCACCCTCCTTCTCGCCCTCCGTGTATTCGCGGTAATACTTGCGCGAGGCGGCAACGCTGAGTATCACGATGACAGCGATGACAACGGTCATCACAAGGATATTCCACATCCCCGGGACAAACAGTGAAAGCACGACCTGTAAGAATCCTCCGGCAACAGAGACGATTCCGCCGAAGCGCTGGCTCTTCTGCCAGACGGTATCGTTTGCGAGGCTCCATTTCGTCCTGATTCCCACAAGGGAATTCCTGCGCGCCTTGGGCATAATGTTGCCGAGCGCGATGAGCAGGATTCCGATGCCGATTGAGGTGAGCTTATTTACCGCGCCGGGAGTAACCGCGCGCTCCTCGCCCGGGATATAAGAGAGCGCCTTCCACATAAGATAAAATCCGATTGCGGTCAAGAACAGAACGGTTACGATGCCTGAATAAAGAACGATTTTCGCGTTTGACTCGAGCCCCTTTTTGAGGCTGTTTTCCGAAGAAACGGCAAAGAACACTCCGATTCCGGCGGCGACAACGGGGACTATGATATTCTCATATTTGCTTCCGACGCGGTCAACCTCTCCCGAAAAATTGTAGTGAACGGGCACGCGGGCGGGGGATATTATAATGAAAACAGCCGTCCCCGCGATGCACACAAGCACCGAAATCAATAAGATGATTTTTGCTTTTTTCATTGGTCTTCACCTCTCAGTTCTCTGAGCCACAGCAGCGCCTCGTCAAGGACGCTCGCGTTCAGCTCATAATAAATGTATTTCCCTTCTCTGCAGTCACGGATCAGGTCCGCCTCTTTAAGCACATTGAGATGCTTTGAAACGGCGGGCAGGCTCATATCGAAATGCTCCGCAATTCCGCCGGCGGAGAGCCGGCTCTTTTTAAGAAGATTCAGAATAGTCCGCCTTGTCGGATCCGATATTGCTTTAAGCGTCTGCTGTATTCCCAACCGCTCACCGCCTCTCATTTAACCTTTTGGTTAAATATACCACACTTTTTTCCCGGTGTCAAGCGCAAAACAGAATCTCCCGAAGCCGTTTCGCCCGGCTTCGGGAGATGATTCATATATCCTGTATTATTCCCACTCGATGGTTGCGGTGGGTTTGGGAGTGAAGTCGTAGAGCACTCTGTTGACGCCTTTGACCTCGGTGATGATGCGCTGAGTGATATGCTGCATAAGGTCAAACGGGATGTTTTCGACTGTGGCTGTCATCGCGTCCTTGGTGTTGACGGCGCGGATGACGACGGGCCATTCATAGCTTCTCTCGCCGTTTTTGATGCCTGTTGATTTATAATCGGGAACGATGGTGAAATACTGCCAGACCTTGCCTGCGAGACCGTTCTTTGCGAATTCCTCGCGGAGAATGGCGTCGGATTCCCTGACCGCTTCAAGACGGTCGCGGGTGATGGCTCCGGTGCAGCGGACTCCGAGGCCGGGGCCGGGGAACGGCTGACGGTAAACCATGCTGTCGGGAAGGCCGAGAGCGGAGCCGACTGCTCTGACTTCGTCCTTGAAGAGGATTTTGACGGGCTCAACGAGCTCAAAATTGAGGTCGTCGGGGAGACCGCCCGCGTTGTGATGGGCCTTGATGCCCTTTTCGCTCTCGAGAATATCGGGCCAGATTGTGCCCTGAGCGAGGAATTTTATGCCGTCGAGCTTGCGGGCTTCTTCCGCAAAGACTTCGATGAATTCTCCGCCGATAATTTTTCTCTTCTGCTCGGGCTCGGCAACTCCTGCGAGCTTATCGAGGAATCTGTCCGTCGCGTCAACATAGATAAGGTTTGCCTTCATCTCATCGCGGAAAACCTTCTGAACCTGCTCGGGCTCGCCCTTGCGAAGAAGGCCGTGATTGACGTGAACGGCAACGAGCTGATCGCCGACAGCCTTGATGAGCAGAGCCGCGACAACGGACGAGTCAACGCCGCCCGAGAGAGCGAGCAGAACCTTGTCGCCGCCTATCTGCTTGCGGAGCAGAGCTACCTGCTCGTCAATGAAAGCCTGAGCGAGCTCGGGAGTGGTGATTCTCTCCATATTATCGGGTCTTCTGATTTCTTCCATACAATTTCCCTCCGATCGTTTTATGAATTAAAATATAACAGAATAATTTTACACCAATATTTATTACATTGCAATAAAAAATTCGCTTCAAAATAAAATTCACGCGCCCGCCGGAATCCGGCGCGGGGAAAAATAAATCCGCAGGGGAAGGGCGGAGAGACATAGAACAGTAATGCCTCAAAGAGCGACCTTTGCGCATCTTATGCAGGTTTTCCTCCTCGGAATACAGCAAG
>CACZTQ010000039.1 GCA_902784155.1 Oscillospiraceae bacterium | reverse complement strand
GGTATCCTTGTTGGCGCCGCAGAAAGCGTCCATAACAAACAGGCGCTTGCCCGAGAGCTGCTTCTTTGCGAGGGACTTGACATAGTCGTAAGTCTCCTGGCTCATGGGATGGTTGTCGTTCTTATATTCATCGGTTGTCCACCATACGGTGTCCTTGGAGTTTTCATCCATAACGATGTATTTATCCTTGGGTGAGCGGCCTGTGTAAACGCCGGTCATAACGTTGACAGCGTCAAGCTCGCTGACCTTGCCGACCTCATAGCCTGTGAGACCGGGCTTTGTTTCCTCTTCAAAGAGGAACTCGAACGAGGGATTGTGGACGATTTCCTTAACGTCGGTGATGCCGTATTTTGCCAGATCAATGTTTGCCATAAATATATCTCCTTTAAAACAATTTTCGTTAGCCGGACGGCGCAGGCACTGCGCCGCATTTGTATTTATTTTAATGCAAAATATACAAATAGTCAAGCAAAAAACAGTTAATTATGCTATACCAATGTGAGAAATTCGGGTACTCAAAAGCCTTTATTTAGTACAATTTGTTGACAATTATTCTTTTTGCGATTACTATGTATCTGAGCTGTGTATCTGAAGCGCCCGGCAATTACGGCGCAGAAACGGAGGAATGAATATGCCGGTAAGAATATCGGTTAAGACAGCGGCGGTTATCTTTGCGGTTATTCTGATTTTTTCGGCATCGGTTAACGCTTTTGCATCAAATACGTACTCTTCATCAAAGAGAGACGGAATCGCTTACACCGATGCGCACGGAAACAGGGGCACCGTTCCCTACGGAAAAAAGATTCTTGTCTATGAGGATGATTACGAAAACGGAGAATACAAAGCGCTCTGGGAAAACAAAAAAATAATAATTGATAAAAGTGAAATCGGCGACAGTTATCATGACCTCTACGGCGACAAAAGCGATAAGCCGGTTAAATACCGCGTTTTCAACGAAAACGGTGCTCTCATAAGAGCGACTCCCGATGAAGACGGGATTATTATGGGAAAAATCAATCCGGGCAAAGAATTTGAAATCACATACTATTCTTATGACGAATTCACACAATGGGTATATGTCAATTACAAAGGCAAACAGGGCTGGGTTCACGATACGGATCTTGTCAAGGTCCGTCCGGAGAATTCGACGGGCAAAATCGTTGTGGTCGGCGCGAATGTTGCGCTATCTGAGGACAGAAGGGCTGTTTCAAAGGTCATACCCGCCGGCACCGTTCTCGAATATGACTGGAGTACGGATCACTATTATGAGGGCGGCGAAACCATGTATTATACCGAATATGACGGCGTGAAAGGCTGGATATGCGGGCTTCACTGCGAAATGGATATGCCGAATGTCTGCGAGTGCACACTTGATGTTCAGGGTTATGTGATGGTTACTGATAAAAGTGACTGCGGCATTTATTCCGGACCCTTCCGCACCGGAGAGAAGCTTGAAGCCCGGGTGCCGGATAATACTGTGCTTGAATCCGACTCGTATGCAGAGAAGACCGTTGATAAAAAGAACGGGGAAGACGCTGACAAGTTACGATAGTTATGAGAGCTTCGACTATGGTGAGCTTGATAAATATACCGAGACCGTAACAACCTGCAGGGTTGATTACAAAGGAGTGACCGGTTGGATCACGATTACAAATCAAAAAACCGGATTTGCGACTTCGAGTCTTCCGGTAAAAGATCCTGTCACTTATACTTTAACCGCTGACGAAATCAAAGTCTATGAAGATTACGAAGCCGAGATTGACGCGGGTTTCTCGATTCCGCGATATTCTCTTCTGACAGCCTATTTCACATATTATACGCAATATGATTACCCTCTGCCGGAATATGTGGAATACAACGGCAGATTCGGATGGATAAAGCCGGAGATAAAACAGACTGAAAACATTTCCAGCATGATGAAAACCGCTATAACGGATATTGAAGTCGTGGCGGATCTGGATTCAAAGAAGGTGACCGGTACTCTGCGCGCGGGCACGGATTTCATTGAAACCGCCTCGCAGAGCTTTGCCGAAGAAAACGGCGGATATACCTTCTTTATGTGCGGCGACAAGTCGGGCTGGATACGCTCGGATTCTGATATTATTGTTGCTGTTCCCTACGATCTTTCCGAATTCATTGATTTCCCCGCCCCGGAAGAACCCGGGCGCGGAGAGAGCGCAGTGCAGCCAGGCGTTAAAGAGACGGAATCCGTTGCGCGCGGGGCAACGGCAAGCGACGCGGAAACAACCGGTCCCGAAAAAGACGGTCTTATTTCCGGATTAAAAACAGAACTTATTGCCGTAGCTGTGGCCGCTTTGGTGATAATCGTGATTGCCGTACTGCTGATTGCGGGGCGCGCGGGGTCAAAAAAGAAAAAATGATGACGGATTGATACAGTGATGTATTCTGCGGAGCTCAAACGCTCCGCTTTTTTTGCGCCGGGTGGTCATTATGTCAAAGCGCGCGAGCTTTTGAGGCCTATTTATTATACAGTATTGTGATTGACAGAGTATTAAAAAGAGTGTATCATCTTTACGATAAAAAATAAAATGCGGGAGTATGTCTTATGTTAAAAAACGAAGAAAAATCAATGGAAACCATCGTCAATCTCTGTAAAAACAGAGGATTCATCTTTGCGGGCAGCGATATTTACGGCGGCCTTGCAAACACCTGGGATTACGGCCCCCTCGGCGCAAGGATGAAAAACAATGTCAAAGATACCTGGCGCAAGAGATTCATCCAGGAGAGAAAAAACAGCTATGAGGTTGACGCCGATATACTGATGCATCCGAGAGTGTGGGAGGCCAGCGGCCACGTTGCCAGCTTCAGCGACCCTCTGCTCGACTGCAAGGAGTGCAAAATGCGCTTCAGGGCCGACAATCTCATTGATGATTTCGATGAGAATGCCCACGCGGACGGAATGACAAAAGAGGAAATGTTTGACTATATCAAGGCGCATTCAATTCCCTGCCCTCACTGCGGCAAGCATAACTTCACCGATATCAGGGAATTCAACCTTATGTTCCAGACATTCAGGGGAGTTACCAACGACAGTAAAAACGTCATCTATCTCCGCCCCGAAAACG
This sequence comes from Oscillospiraceae bacterium, assembly GCA_902784155.1. Classification (GTDB taxonomy): domain Bacteria; phylum Bacillota; class Clostridia; order Oscillospirales; family Acutalibacteraceae; genus CAG-177. Next base: position 12,887 of record CACZTQ010000039.1, on the reverse strand, counting down.
CTCAGGGCGAATATGTGAATTTCCTCAACGTTCAGCGCACAATGAGAGCGAAGCTCCCGTTCAGCATCGGTCAGATAGGCAAGGCCTTCAGAAATGAAATCACTCCGGGCAACTTCACCTTCAGAACCATCGAGTTTGAGCAGATGGAGTTCCAGACCTTCTGCAAGGAAGGCACCGACAACGAGCTGTATGATTATTTCAAGGCCTACGGCAAGAAGTATTTTGAAGACCTCGGAATCGCTCCCGGGCACCTCAGATTCCACGATCACGAGAAGCTCGCCCATTACGCGAAGGCGGCCTGCGACATAGAGTTCCTCTTCCCGTTCGGCTGGGGCGAAATCAACGGAACCCATAACAGAACCGATTTCGATCTTACCAGACACCAGGAATACAGCGGAAAGAATCTCGAGTATCTCGACCCCGAGACTAACGAGAAATTCATCCCCTATATCATAGAGTCCACCTACGGCCTTGACAGGACCGTTCTCGCCCTTCTCTGCGAAGCCTATGACGAAGAGGTTGTCGATGCCGAAAAGAACGACACGAGAGTCGTTCTTCACCTGAGCCCCGCGATAGCCCCCTACAAGGTTGCCGTGCTTCCTCTCTCAAAGAAGCTCAGCGCAGACGCGATGGCTGTCTATGAGACTCTCAGCAAGAAGTTCATGACCGATTTTGACGAGACCGGCTCAATCGGCAAGCGCTACCGCCGCGAGGATGAGATAGGCACTCCCTGGTGCGTCACCTTTGACTTTGATTCCCTCGAGGATAAATGCGTCACCGTAAGAGACAGAGACACCATGGAGCAGGAGAGAATCTCCATCGCCTCTCTCGAAGATTATTTCAGCAATAAAATTGAATTCTGATTTCGGATTTTAAAGGATACAAATATGGTTCAGTTTACGGAAACCGTTCTGCGCGACGCGAATCAGTCGCTCATTGCAACGAGAATGCCGTTCCGGGTTATGGAGCCGGTGCTCGCCGACCTCGACAGAGCCGGTTACTACTCGCTCGAGTGCTGGGGCGGAGCAACCTTTGACTCCTGCCTTCGCTACCTCGACGAGGACCCCTGGGAGAGGCTGCGAAAAATCAGGGCGGCCTGCCCGAATACGAAGCTTCAGATGCTTCTGCGCGGTCAGAATCTGCTCGGCTACCGCCACTATCCCGACGATATTGTCAGGGCGTTTGTGCGCAAGAGCGTTGAAAACGGCATTGATATAATAAGAATATTCGACGCGCTCAACGATATAAGAAACATCGAGGTTTCTCTCGATGAGACAAAGAAGAGCGGAGCTCACGCCTCCTGCGCGATATGCTACACAATCAGCCCGATACACAGCCTCGAAATGTTTGTGAAACTCGCGAAGGATATGGAAAATCTCGGCGCGGATTCCATCTGCGTCAAGGATATGGCGGGCATTCTCACCCCGCAGGCGGGCTATCAGCTTGTCAGAGCGCTCAAGGAGACTGTCAGGGTTCCTGTCGTTATTCATACTCATTCATCCACGGGGCTCGGTTATATGACGCTGCTAAAATGCGTAGAGGCAGGCGCGGATGTCATCGACACCGCTCTCTCCTCTTTTTCGGGAGGCACATCACAGCCCGCAACCGAGACTATGTATTACGCTCTCAAAGAATTCGGGCAGGAAATGAATATCGACGTTCTCCTTTGCAAAAAGATAAACGATTATTTCAAGAAATACAGGAAAGAGTGTTTTGATAAAGGACTGCTGAATCCCGTAGTTCTCACCACTCAGACCGACACCCTGCTCTATCAGATTCCGGGCGGAATGCTCTCGAATCTTGTGGCTCAGCTCACGGAGCAGAATAAACTCGATAAATTCGACGAGGTGCTTGCGGAAACCCCGCGCGTTCACAAGGATCTCGGATATCCTCCGCTCGTTACGCCAATGAGCCAGATGGTCGGCGTGCAGGCGGCGTCAAATGTCCTCTACGGCGGCAGATACAGGATTGTATCAAAAGAAATCCGCAGCTATATCAGAGGCGAATACGGCAAGCCGCCCGGAGAAATCAATCAGAAGCTCAAAAAGGCGCTGCTCGGAGACGAGAGCCCCGTTGAGTGCAGATTCGCCGACACGCTCGAGCCCGGCCTTGAGAAGGCAAGGGCGGAGGCAGGCGACATGGCCTTGTGCGAGGAGGATGTTCTCTCTTACGCTCTGTTCCCCGCGCAGGCGGAGGAATTCTTCAAAAAGAGAGAGTTTATGAAGAAACACACTTATACTTACAGAATAGCCGAAACCGACTGAGGAGGGGATAAGAGATGCATATTGCTTTAGCTATATGGAATAAACCCGGCATGACTCCCGCCGAGGCAATAGGAGTCGCGGCAGTGGGAATCCTGGTTGTGCTTCTTGAGCTCGGCCTTCTTTCGGGATTCATCAAGATTATGTCAAAAATCATCGGCGCATTCACCGGCAGAAAGAAACAGCCCGCCCGGGAGAGCGCAGCCCCTCAGGCCGCCCCGCAGACGGCGATAGCGCCATCTGCTCCCGCCGCGGATACCGGCTCGGTTGAGCTGGTCAATGTGGATGAGCCGACAGCGGCCTGTATAATGGCGATAGTCAGCGACAGGAGCGGAATACCGCTCAGCAGGCTGAAGTTCAGATCAATTAAGCTTATTGAGGATAAACAGTGATGAAATATATAGTCAATCTCAACGGAAAAAACTATGAGGTTTCGGTTGAAGAGACCTCGGCCGCAATAACCTCGATAAAAGACGCGCCTGCCGCGCCGGCTCCCGCAGCCCCCGCCGCTCCGGCGGCTCCCGCGGCTTCCCCCGCTTCAGGAAGCGGCGAGCAGGTTGCCGCACCGATGCCCGGGACAATTCTGTCCGTCAGCGTTTCTCAGGGGCAGAGCGTCAAGGCCGGCGATGTCCTTATGATTCTCGAAGCGATGAAAATGGAAAACGAAATCGCCGCTCCCTGCGACGGAACCGTCAAGAGCATTTCCGTTCAGAAGGGTTCTACCGTCGATACCGGCGAAGTGCTGGCAGTTATAGGGTGAGGTGCATTGTATGAATCTCACGAATATACTTGAAATTCTCAGGGGAATCTGGGACGGCTCCGGTTTTGCCGCGCTTACCTGGCAGAATGCGGTTATGATTCTGGTCTCATTCGTTTTCCTCTATCTCGCTATAGCAAAGAAATTCGAGCCCCTTCTGCTCGTACCCATCGCCTTCGGTATTCTGCTCGCGAATATGCCCAACGCGGGGCTTATGGCGGACCCGTCCGGTATAATGGATACCTCTCACATTGTCGAGGGCGCCCACTGGTATAACAGCGGTGTCCTCCGCCTGATTTACGCCGGAGTCAAAAGCTCGGTTTTCCCGTGCCTGATATTTATGGGAATCGGAGCAATGACCGATTTTGGGCCTCTTCTCGCGAATCCCGTCAGTCTGATTCTCGGCGCCGCGGCGCAGCTCGGTATCTACGTTGCCTTCGTTATAGCGATTCTGCTCGGCTTCACTCCGAGCGAGGCGGCCTCCATCGCCATAATCGGCGGCGCGGACGGCCCCACCGCAATCCTTGTAGCTTCAAGGCTAGCGAGCCATCTGCTCGCGCCCATCGCCCTCGCGGCGTATTCGTATATGGCTCTTATTCCGCTGATTCAGCCCCCTATTATGAGGCTGCTGACAACGGAAAAGGAGCGTAAGGTTGAAATGAAGCAGCTCCGCACGGTTTCAAAAACGGAAAAGATACTTTTCCCGATAATCGTGTTTGCCGTTATTTCGCTTCTGCTTCCCGATGCCGCTCCTCTCATAGGATTCCTGATGCTCGGCAATCTCTTCAAGGAGTGCGGAGTAACCGACAGGCTGAGCGATACGGCTCAGAATTCGCTCTGCAACATTGTTACGATAATGCTCGGCGTCACGGTCGGCGCGACCGCCGAGGGCTCTGAATTTCTCAAATGGTCAACAATCAAGATAGTCATTCTCGGCCTCGTCGCCTTCTCGTTCTCAACGGTGGGTGGCCTGCTGCTGGGCAAACTGCTCTATCTGATTACCGGAGGAAAAATCAATCCCCTCATCGGCTCGGCGGGAGTCTCCGCGGTTCCGATGGCGGCTCGTGTGTCGCAGGCGGAGGGCAGACGTTACAATCCCAGGAACTTCCTGCTTATGCACGCTATGGGTCCCAACGTCGCGGGAGTCATCGGCTCCGCTGTCGCGGCCGGTTTCCTGCTTCTGATGTTCGGCCACTGAGCACCGAAGAAGCAAAATTCAATATTAAAAGAAAATGCCCGCAAGGTTTGACGCCTTGCGGGCTTGTCTGTTTATTTTAATTATTTTTATTTCTTCTGATTCTCGTCAAATTCATAATTTGCCTGAGAGAATTCGGCGGCGCCGGGAATCTCGTCCTCGTCTTCGTCATCGTCATATTTCTTCATCTTCTGAGACATTTCGATAAAGACTATCACAAGGCTCCAGATAAGCACGAACGCTATGAACAGAAGGATGAACAGGACCGAATTGCTCAGCGCGAATCCGAGCAGACCAGCAAGCATGGGCACATAGAATTTCACTCTGCCGTTTACTGCGGCGATGTCGTAGCCCTGGGGCTGACCCGAGAGATTCGAGGTCTTGATGAGGCTGAGATAGGTTGTCTGACCGTCCTCTGTCACTCCTACCGAATCGAGCACCGCTATATCGCAGCCGGGCGCGTCGGAGGAGGGGATGGATACGAAATCGTCGTGAGCGTATTCACTCGCGTCTATTTTCTCCGAGATAATAAGGTCGCCCTTTGAAATCTTGCCGTATGAAACTCTCTCATCAGTAATATCAACCGATTGTGTGTTGAGAGAATATTTGCCGAGATTCCTTGAAGTGTCGAGGAATACGGCGAGGAAGCTGCCGAAAATAAAGACAAGAACGGTGAGAACAATCATTATAACGGCGATTGCCTTGCCTATATAAGCGCCGGCGCTCTGTCTCGCTTTGGGCTCGTCATCGTCTTCATCTTCATAGTCGTCATCATCGGGGATAACGGGCTTAGTCTGAGCGGGAGCCGAAGGTCTTAAATCGGTCTCGCTCATTTTGGGGGATTCGTAAAGCGGAGCGGGAGGAGCGGCCACAGCTCTGGGCGATGCCGGAGCCGGTGTGCCCGCGGGTACATAGCCCGGGAGAGATTCTCCGCTCTGAGCCGGAGCGGAATCGTCAAAGCCGGAGAGAAGATCTATCTCTGCAGGCTCGGACTGCTCCATCTGAGGAATCAGAGAGGATTTGGGCTTCGCGGGAGCTTCCTTCTGCTTTCTTTCCGCAACAAAGAGCTCGTCGAACTCGTCTATACTTTTAAGTTTGAATTCTTCCATAGATATACAACCCTTATCAGTTATTATTGAGAGCTTTATTCTCTTCAGAGAGCGCGCGCGCTATCTTTTTGAGCTTGTCGTTGTCGCTCTTTACCTTTGTGGCGTACTCGTAAATCTTTTTATACTCGGCCTTGAGTTTGCTGACATACGCGTCAACATCGCTGCGGTTGTAGCCGTCGGCTTCGGTGCGGAACAGATCTTTGTTTTCCATTTTAGAAATCCTTTCTATCTAAAGATAATTAATATCAAAATAATACTGCAACATATAGTTTATCACATGAGTTCAAAAAATACAACAGCAAAGTTGATTTTTATCAATTTTGTGAATTTTTCGTTTTTCTCTTGACAATATTGGCATCCTGTGCTACTGTATAGGTGTGATATCACACATAGCACACCATCTCGGAAGGGGGCGGTAAATTGATTCTCGTTGACAAGCTCAGCAGAATTCCGGTTTACGAGCAGATAAAAAACCAGATAATCACCTTTATTCGCCTGGGCGTTTATCCGGCAGATTCGCAGCTGCCGTCAATCAGGTCCGTGACAAGTGAGGCCGGCGTAAATGTAAACACCGTCAAAAAGGCTTTCGCGGAGCTTGAGGCCGCGGGTGTCATCTACACCGTGCCCGGCATAGGCAGCTTCGTGAGCAAGGCGGCGCTCGATAACGAGCAGGTGACCGCAAAAGCGAAGAGAAGCATTGCCGACGCTTTTGAAAACGCGAAATCAGTCGGCGTTACGGGCGATGAAATCAGGGAGATTTTTTACTCCGTTTACGGGGAGGACAAAAAATGATTGAATTGAATAATATAACAAAATCATTCGGCGGCAATACCGCCGTTGAAGATATTTCCGTCAGGGTTGAAAACGGCTCGGTTTACGGGCTCGTCGGCTTCAACGGCGCGGGGAAGACCACGCTGCTCAAATGCGCCGCAGGCATCTATAAGCCTGACAGGGGAGCCGCTCTGATTGACGGCAGAAACACGTTTGACTGCGCCGCCGTAAGGCAGAGAATGTTTTATTTTGCCGATGAGCAGTGGTATCCGAAATACTCAACGCTTCTTAAAGCGGCACGGTTTTACGCCGGCTATTATCCCGGATTCAGCTTCGATACCCTCGACAAACTCTGCGGGGCTTTTTCGCTCGACAAAAACGAAAAGCTCAGTTCCTTCTCAAAAGGAATGCTGCGGCAGGCGATGATGATAATCGGAATGTCGGCAAACCCTTCCGTGATACTGCTTGACGAGGCGTTTGACGGGCTTGACCCCGCCGTCAGGGTAAAGATGAATAATATGATTCTCGACTACGTTGCCGAAAAAGGATGCTCGGTTCTTATTTCGTCTCATTATCTGCGCGAGATTTCGGATATCTGCGACAGAGTCGCCCTCATTAACGGCAAAAAGATCGCTCTCGAATGCTCGGTTGACGATATAGGAGCAGACAGATGCAAATTCCGCCTTGTATTCGATGCCGAAAAGAGCGAAGAGGACTTTGCCGGGTTTGAAATAAAGAAATTCAGAAACGACGGCAGGATGATTACGCTCTCTCTCAAAGGCGATGCCGATGAGAATGAGGCGAAGCTCAGGGAGATGAGCCCTCTTCTGCTCGAAAAATTCCCGCTCACTCTCGAAGAGATATTCCTTGAAGAAATGGAGGGGACTGATTATGACTTCAGAGAAATCTTCTCTTAATCCTTTCGGATTCACATATCGCGGAATGCTCAGACGGTTTACGGGCCTTCCCGTCCCGCTGACGCTTTTTGCGCTGTTCATTTACGGCGAGGTTATTCCGGCCTATTTCAGATACCGCTCCGCGCTCTCCGCAGGCAACATTGAGCTTGCCCGGAATATAAAAGGCGCGATTCAGTTCACGTTTTTATCCGGCAGCGACGAGAGCGTTTTCGCCCTTGGCTACAGCGTACTGCTGATTGTGACCGGCTTTTTGCTCGCGCTGTTTTCGTTCGGCTTTATAATGTTCCGCCCGACTGTCAATACTCAGTATTCTCTCGGTATTTCGCGCTCGGGTCAGTTTGCCGCAAGGTATCTCGCGGCGTTTACGGTCACCTTTATAAGCGTTGTTATCCCGTTCCTGATAATCGCGCTCTTCAACGCCGTGTTTTACGGGAATACCAAAGAGCTGTGGATAACTTTCGCCTTTATGTGCCTTTCTTACACAACAATCGCGATGTATTCGTTCACGGTATTCACCTTTGTTATGATGACCGTAGGCTCTCTTATCGAATCCGTGGTTTACGGCGCGGTATGCTTCCTTTCCCCGGCGCTGATTTCGAGGGCGCTCTATTCGCTGACTTCCGTTATGGCTTACGGCTCTCCGCTTTCGGGCAACACCCTGATAAATATCACCTTTATTGATATAAACGGAGACAGAATCCCGGGAGCGAGGGACAGCCTCTTCGCTTTTTCAAAATACATATTCCCTTCTCTTGATTCCTACGGCTATGCCTGGATTTTTGAAGACGAAGAATATGTATTCCCGCCGTTTGCGAGGTTTGCCGCATTCTTTGTTTTCGTGATTCTTCTTGCTACCGCGGCGATGCTGATTCACTCCCGCAGAAAGGCGGAAAAGGCGGGCTTTACGGGTACCTGCCCCGCGATTGAAGGCTTCTGCGTTGTCACCGTCGGCACCTGGATGGCTTCCGTTGCGGCGGAAATGCTCCGCTCATCGGATTTTTCGAGAGGAGCGGTCAATGTATTAACGGTCCTTACGGGCCTTGTTATAATGGCTCTGGGCTATACGGCCGTCGATCTTTTCGTTACCCGCTCTTTAAAGGCGTTCCGCAGACGCCTGTGGCATCTGCCGCTTGAAATCTGCGTTTTCCTCTGCATCGTTTTTACAATCGGTACGGTGCTTTACGGAGCTTACTCAAATATTCCCCGGAAAGAAGAGATAGAGAGCGCCTCGGTTTCTCTGCCCTGCGCTTTGCAGGATTACCGCTCAACGGTTGACGGCGCTGTCGCCGCCGGATATCTGCCGGTTGACAGCATCATATCCGAGCAGAGCTCCGAGCGCGTGGTGTTTGACGGATTTGAGTCGGAGAGCGATATAGAAAAAATCCTTGACCTGAATAATATGATAAAGGATTCGGGTAATGATGAGCGCGGGCCCTACTGCATCCGCTTCAGCTATAAACTCAAAAACGGCAGGGAGAAGGTCCGTATCTACAATGACGCGGGCACCGCGGCTCTCAAAAAAATGACGGAGCTTATGAGAAGCGACGTTTATAAAGAAAAATCGGCCGCGCTGCTTGACACGGCGAAGGAAACAAAATTCGGCCCCGTCCTGCTCTCGCCGAATCTCTCGTCAATCACCGTTCCCAAAGAGATATTCAATGACAGAGATAAAAAAGATGAGCTTTTTGAATGCGTCAAAAAAGACATCCTCTCGGGCGGCATTCCGCTCGACCTTAAAACAGAAGGGGAACTGCTCGGATATGTAGGCCTTACCTCTCAGAATCCCGTACCCCTCACGGATGAAGAGCTTGAAAACGGGGTCACCGAAGTCCCGCCGGAGGAGCTGATGCTCAAAGAAGACTGCGATTATCTGAAGTTTTTCGAATACAATATCTGGTTTTCGGAAATGTCGCTTTTCCCCGTCACACCCTCGGCGGTCAACACGCTCCGATTCCTTGAAAGCAACGGCCTTACTGAATATTTCGCGGATAAAGAGGATTTCGTGAAAATCACATACTGCCGGTTTAAGGATGAGAATAAATCCGTGATTGATGACACTTCAACGGGAATGCTCTCGGCAAGGTGCATCACAAAGAATTACGATTTTGACGTCTATTACGCCGACGGCTCAATGGAATCAACGGGCCGCGAGCTGCCCGCTTACGCGACGGCGGTTACCGGTAAGGCGGAGATTGAAAAGCTCAGCGGAAAAATCCGCGCCGCCGCCTTCGCGGATGATGACGGGTATTATGTGAAGGCGGAGTACCGCAACGGCAACTATGTCCTCGCGTATATTCCCGAAGCCGGAATGGAATAGACTGAAATCTGAAATAAAGAAAAAATATAATAATTCATAAACAGCGAAGCGCGGGGCCGCCGTCAAAACACGGCCCCGTGTCTCTATTTTTTTGTTGCAAGTCTCTTTTTGTTATGATATCATAACAGCAGTAAAAAGTTTAACGGAAACCGGTGATATTATGGACTCTTCCCGCTCTTCAATCTGTCTGACCTCGGTCAAGGCGACCGTGCTGAATCTTTTCGGGCTCGAAAAATCGCCCGGGGATGACGCGGCAAACCCCGCAATTCTGGAGCTTAACGGCGGCAAAACAATCGACCGCGCCGTTATTTATAACCCCGACGCCGTCGCTCTCTGGCTCTTTGAGAAATACGGGGAGAAGTTTGCCCCCGCAATAAAAGCGTCGGATTTATCAGTGCCGCTCAGGAGCGTTATGCCGAGCGTGACCCCCGTCTGCTTTGCGTCAATGTATTCGGGAGTGATGCCCGAAAAACACGGCATTACCGAGTATAAAAAGCCCGTGCTGACGTGCGAAACGCTCTTTGACCGTATGATTGCCGCGGGTAAAAAATGCGCAATCTGCTCAACGGCGGGCGACAGCATATCAAAGATTTTCCTCGAGAGGGATATGGATTATTTCATATATCCGACCGTGCGTCAGGTCAACGCCAAAGCCGTGAAGCTCATCAAAAAAGACAAATACGACCTCATCGTCATATATAACGGAAACTATGATTACAATATGCATCACAACGGCCCCGAGGGAAGAAAATCGCTCAGGGCGCTCGATAAGAATATCGCGTTTTATTCAAAGCTCACCGGGATAATCCGCAGGTTTTACGGCTCTCATCGCGTGTTTTACGGCTTCTGCCCCGACCACGGCTGCCACGAAATCGACGGCAAGGCGGGCTCTCACGGCCTTGACTGCGAAGAGGATATGAATATCATTCATTTTTACGGCATAAAGGAGGCGGAAAAATAATGCCAAAGGCAAAAAAGACTGTTGACGATTATTTTAACAGGAATAAGTGGATTTACAGCATCAGCGGAATGGGCAGGGATATGTCTTACGCGCTCTTTACCAACTTCCTGCTCACCTACATCCTTTTCACGAGAAATGTCACCGATAAACAGTTTGCCGTTATCAGCACGATTCTCGTTATCTGCCGTATCTGGGACGGTCTCAACGACCCGATAATGGGCGGCGTTGTCGAGAATACGCGTACGCGCTTCGGCAAATTCAAACCCTGGATTATGATAGGCTGCATCACAAACGGAGCGGCGGTAATCGCTATGTTTTCAAACCGCGCTCAGGGCTGGAATTTCATATATCTTTTCATCGCCCTTTATCTTATCTGGGATATCACCTACACTATGAATGATATCGGCTACTGGTCGATGATGCCCTCGCTCACCAGCCGGGCGGACAGGCGCGATAAAATAGTCGCCCTCGCGAATCTCTTCAGCGGTCTCGGAAACCTTATGGCAGTCGGCCTTGTTCCCATGCTCACGGCCGGAAAGAACGCAATCGGCGGAAACTCAATCACCGCCTATACCTGCGTTTCGATATTTGTTGTCGGTATGTTTATCCTTTGTCAGACCTTCTGCTGCCTCGGAGTCAGGGAGGACCGCTCCGTAAAGGCTGAGAAGGAGGAAAAGCACGGGCTCAAAGAAATGTTCTCGGTTATCGTTCACAACGATCAGCTCCTGTGGGCGACGCTCATCACTCTTCTTTCAAATCTCAGCGGAGCGATGCTGACCGCCTTCGCCGCCTATTATATATATCTCAGATTCGGATATAACGGCACATACGTCACGATGTTCACCGCCTTCTACGCAGGCGCGGCGGGAATTCTTCTTATGATTTTCCCGGTGCTCTGCCGTAAATTCAGAAGGAAGCAGGCGCTTGCCGTTTCTCTTGCCGTCGCGTGTGTCGGCTACGCGGGATTCATCATCGGCGGAACCGTTATTCCCGATTCAATCCGCCTTTATTTCCTCTGCGGCGCGGCGCTCGTCACGGGCTTCGGTCAGAACTGGTTCTCGATGGTTGTTATGGTTATATTCACAAACACCATAGAGTATAATGAATACAAGACCGGCAAGAGGGATGAGGCGCTCATCTTCTCGCTCAGACCGTTTATGTCAAAAATGTCATCGGCCCTGCAGCAGCTCATCGTGACGGTCGTCTATCTCATAATCGGTATGACCGGAATCACAAATAAAATTTCGGGATTCGAGCAGCAGGCCAATCTCAAGCAGATAACCGAAGAGGCAAAGCTCAGCGGAATCGAAAAGGTGCTTGAGGCCGCTCCCTCGGATATGGCTCTGAAGCTCGCGCTCTGTATGGCGATTATCCCGATAATTCTTCTCGTCATAGCCTTTATTATTTCGCGAAGCAAAAACAAGATAGACGAGCAGGAGTATGACAGAATGCTCGCCGAGATAGAAAAGAGAAGAGAGCAGGCCACCGCGGAATCCGCAGAGTAAGACAGCCGTTTTACGGAATAAAAACAGAAAAAAGATTTACCGGCTTTCAAAATAATACTTGACAGCCGGTATTTTTTGTGCTATTATATCACCAACCTACAAGGTAGGTAGTTAAAAGCGGAGCGGAAACCGGGGACGGAATCCCTTCCGCGAAAGAGAAAATAAAAACGGAGAAATAAGATGAAACTGCTTTTTGTATCGCTCCTCAGAGAGAATTTCAGATTCGGGCGAATGTAAAACGGAAATCCGCCCGAAAGGCGCCGTTATGACAGCTTTAAAACCCGGAATGAAATTATCTTAAAAGGAGAATTAAAAATGAGTAATTATAAATTTGAAACACTTCAGCTTCACGTAGGTCAGGAACAGCCCGACATCGCTTCGGATGCGAGAGCGGTGCCGATTTACGCCACAACCTCTTATGTATTCCGCAATTCGCAGCACGCCGCCGACAGATTCGGCCTCGCCGACGCCGGCAACATTTACGGCCGCCTTACCAACAGCACGCAGGATGTCTTTGAAAAAAGAATCGCGGCGCTCGAGGGAGGCTCCGCCGCCCTCGCGGTTGCTTCGGGAGCCGCCGCCATAACCTATACAATTCAGGCGCTCGCTCAGAGCGGAGACGGAATCGTCGCCCAGCAGACCGTTTACGGCGGTACTTACAATCTTCTCTCACATACGCTTTCGCAGTTCGGCATCAAAACCGATTTTGTCGATATTCACAATCTTGAGCAGGTAAAGTCCGCGATCCGCCCGGAAACCAAGGCGCTTTATATTGAAACTCTCGGCAATCCCAACAGCGATATACCCGATATTGACGCGCTCGCCGAAATCGCTCACAGTCACGGAATCCCTCTTGTTGTTGACAACACCTTCGGCACTCCTTATTTCATAAGACCTTTTGAGCACGGCGCCGATATTGTCGTTCATTCGGCAACGAAATTCATCGGTGGCCACGGCACAACGCTCGGCGGCGTTATTATCGAAAAGGGCGAATTCAACTGGAAGGCCTCGGGAAAGTACGCCCCCATAGCGGAGCCGAATCCGAGCTATCACGGCGTTTCCTTCTATGACGCCGTAGGCCCTGCCGCCTTCGT
>CACZTQ010000038.1 GCA_902784155.1 Oscillospiraceae bacterium | reverse complement strand
GACAACCGGTATGGACGCTCTCACTCACGCCGTTGAGGCTTATATCGGCAGAAGCAATGTCGCAAACACAGAGGATTACGCGAGAAAAGCCGTCAGACTTATATTCGATAATATTCAGACAGCTTATAATGACGGCGGCAATCTTGAAGCCAGAGGCAATATGCTCAAGGCGTCATATTATGCAGGTATGGCGTTTACAAGAGCCTATGTCGGCTATGTTCACGCTATTGGCCATAATCTCGGCGGATTCTATCATATCCCTCACGGACTTGCCATGGCCGTTATTCTTCCATATGTTCTCGAATATTACGGCGAGGCGGCTTATGAGAGACTGTCTCAGCTTGCCGATATAGCGGGGCTCGAAACTGCCGGCCTCAGCCAGGCCCAGAAGGCTCAGCTCTTTATTGCCAAGGTCAGAGAATACAACGCGGCAATGGGCATCCCCGAGCATCTCGACGGAATCCTCGAAAAGGATGTTCCGACCATCGCTCAGAGAGCTCTCAAAGAGGGCAATCCTCTCTATCCCGTTCCGAAGCTTATGGGATTTCATGAGTGTATGTACCTTATCAGGAAAATAGGCAATATTTAAAAATCCGGGAGGTTTCTTTTGAAACCTCCCGTTTTGGAGTGAATAAAATGCATTATGACGTTATTATAATCGGAGCCGGCCCGGGCGGAATATACTCCGCTTATGAATTGATTAACAAAAAGCCGGGTTTGAAAATAGCCGTTTTTGAGGCGGGTAACGAGCTCTCAAAAAGAAAATGTCCGATTAACGGCGATACGGTCAAAAGCTGCATAGGCTGCAAGACCTGCTCGATAATGAGCGGATTCGGCGGAGCGGGAGCTTTTTCGGACGGCAAGTATAATATCACCAACGATTTCGGCGGCACTCTGTATGAATATATCGGCAGAGAAAAGGCCATAGAGCTGATGAAATATGTTGACGATATAAATATGGAAAACGGCGGAGAGGGAACAAAGCTCTATACCACCGCGGGAACTTCCTTCAAGAAGAAGTGTATCGAAAACAAGCTGACGCTTCTTGACGCCTCGGTCAGACATCTCGGCACGGATAAAAACTATGTAGTCCTCGAGAATCTGTATTCTTTTCTGAAGGATAAAATCGATTTTTATTTTATGACTCCCGTATCCTCGGTCAAAAAGAATGAGAGAGGATATGAAGTCTTTTATAAAGACGGCAGTGCCTCTTCGGATTACTGCATTATTTCGGTCGGCAGAAGCGGAAGCAAGTGGATGCAGACCGTCTGCGAAGAGCTCGGTATTCCCACAGAGTCAAACAGGGTTGACCTGGGCGTCAGAGTCGAGCTGCCCGCGGTTGTCTTTGAAGGAATTACGGATGAGCTCTATGAGGGCAAGATTGTTTACAGGACAAAGAAGTTTGAGGACAGAGTCCGTACCTTCTGTATGAATCCTCACGGCAGCGTTGTCAACGAAAACACCAACGGTATAATCACGGTCAACGGCCACAGCTATGAGGACCCGTCGCTCAGAACCGATAATACCAATTTTGCTCTGCTCGTCAGCAAGCATTTCTCGTTCCCGTTCAAAAACAGCAACGAATACGGCGAGAGCATTTCGCGCCTTTCGAATATGCTCGGCGGGGGAGTCATAGTTCAGCGTTTCGGAGACCTTGAAAGAGGAAGACGAAGCACCGTTTCAAGAATCAACGAGGGCACCGTGACTCCGACGCTTAAAGCGACGCCCGGAGACCTCAGCCTTGTTTTGCCCAAAAGGATTCTTGACGGTATTATCGAGATGATTTATGCTCTTGACAAAATCGCTCCCGGTACCGCTAACGACGATACGCTTCTCTACGGAGTTGAGGTCAAGTTTTACAATATGGAGGTCAAGGTTGACGATAATCTTGAATCCATTCACAAGGGCCTTTATGTTATCGGAGACGGCAGCGGAGTTACACATTCCCTGTCTCACGCCTCCGCGAGCGGCGTTTATGTTGCGAGACAGATAGCCGGAAAGTTCTGAACCATCGGGGGAATTAACGATGAAATCAAAATTCTTTCCTAAATATACCGCTGTTATCGGCGGAGTTTTTACCACGATAATCTGCGCTGTTATGAATTTCTTTCTGATTCCCGCCATTGAGGCAAACACTCAGGGGATCCGCTGCTTTGATATGAATTTCCTGCCGCCCTATGAGGACGGGCTGAAATTCCTGGAGCTTATCGGAGAAAACGGAAGAATGATTTATCTTGAAAGACAGCTTCCGCTTGACTTTGTTTATCCTCTGTTTTATTCCCTGTTTTTTATTTCGCTGGTTTATTTGCTCTCAAAAGGAAAAATCCGGAAGATTCTTACGGCAGTGTCGGTTTTGCTTGCGGTTTCCGATTATTCGGAGAATATATTCACTCTGATAATGCTTAAAAAAGGAATCCCTTCGGAAGGCTTTTTTAAAGCTGCGTGCGCGCTGACCTGCGTCAAGACGATTCTGATGTATCTTATATTTGCGTCGCTAATTATTCTTCTTATCGTATTGATTGCGCGTAAGGTCTCAAAAAGAAAGACGGCAGGGGAATGATTATGTTTAAAAGTATTATTTGCGCTCTTCTGTCATTTTTGCAGATAGGTCTATTCAATATTGTCTCCCTTGGTAAAACGAGAACAATAGGAGTGAACAGATACATGAGTTATCAGGAATTTGAAGGCTTCGGCACATCGTCCGCCTGGTGGAGCCAGACAATCGATGATGAAGAGACAGCCCGTAAAATCGCAAAGCTTCTCTATGATAAAGAAGAGGGCCTCGGCCTTACCGTTTACAGATATAATATCGGAGGCGGAGAGGCTGATAATCCCGAATGCAGAATCTGGGATAAAACGAGACGGACGGAGAGTTTTCTTTATTATAATGAGAAAACGGATAAATGGGAGTATGATTTCAGCAGGGACGCGAACGCCGTCAGGATGATGCGCCTTGCCGTTGAATACGGCGCGAGCGAGGTTATATTGTTTTGTAATTCTCCCCATTATTCGATGACGGTCAGCGGTCACGCTTCGGGCGGCCTTCAGGAGAAGGTCAATAATCTCCCCGAAGAGAATTACGATAAATTCGTCGATTATGTTCTCACCATTGCCGATCATTTCGTTGAAGAAGGCATACCCGTCAAAGCGGTTTCTCCCATCAACGAGCCTCAGTGGAAATGGGGCGGCGAATGGGTAGGCCAGGAGGGTTGCCATTATGACGCGGATAAATGCATGGCCCTTCTCGAAAGATTCGCAGTTAAAATGAAGGAGCGCGGATGTAAATATCTGCTCAGCGGCCCCGAGAGCGGTCAGCTGACAGACGATTATTACTCTTATGTCAACGGCTTTTTT
>CACZTQ010000037.1 GCA_902784155.1 Oscillospiraceae bacterium | reverse complement strand
CTGCATAATCGCAACGGAAACGCTGTTTTCGGAAACGAACGGAAGCCTGCCGGTGAGCATCTCATACATAACGACGCCGACGGAATAGATATCCGTCCTCTCGTCAATCTGCTGACCTCTCGCCTGCTCGGGGCTGATATAATGTACCGAGCCGATAGCCGAATCGGTCATCGTCTTTGTATTGCTGTAGCTGAATCTCGCGATACCGAAATCGGTGACCTTGATATTTCCGTTTGAGAGAAGAAGAATATTCTGCGGCTTTATATCCCTGTGGATGATGCCTTTATCGTGCGCGTGCTGAAGGGCGCGCAGAATCTGCATGGTGAAATGAATCGTCTCTTTGATGCCGAGGTGCCCCTGCTGCTCGATATACTCCTTGAGCGTGATTCCCTCGACATACTCCATCACTATATACTGAAGTCTGTCGCCGTAATTGACGTTGTAAATCTTTACAATATTCGGATGAGAAAGCAGGGAAATGGCTTTTGATTCATTTTTGAATCTGCGGCGGAATTCCTCATTTGCAAGGAATTCATCCTTCAGAATCTTGACAGCGACTATCCTGTCGTCGATATTGTCGTATGCCTTATAGACAACGGCCATACCGCCGACACCGATAACTTCCTGTATTTCATATCTTCCGTCTATTCTTTTGCCGGTATAATCGTCCATATCTGTCTCCTCTCATCTTCATACCGAAACCGCAACAGCGGTTACGTTGTCTCTGCCGCCGTTATTCATTGCGGTCTCTATCAGTTTTCCGACATATTCCTCAACCGGGTAGTCCTGGGCAAGATGCACAAGGTCGCTCACCGAAACGTAATTCGAAAGCCCGTCTGTGCACAGCAGGACGATATCGCCCGAAATAAGATCTTCCTGGCAGAAATCGGTCCTGACCTCGCTGTCAACTCCCACGGCGCGGGTAATCAGATTCTTTTTTGGGTGGACCACCGCCTCCTCGGCGGTAATGGTGCCGTCTTCAACCATCCTTTGAACAACGGAGTGATCCCTTGTGAGCTGGATGATTTCTCCCTTTTGGGGGTTCAGGAGATAGGCTCTGCTGTCTCCCGCGTGAACCGCGTAAACGAAATCGGCGGTTATGACTGCGGCTACGATTGTAGTGCCCATACCCCGGTATTTTTCTTCGCTCTGCGAGAGCTGAAAAATATACTTGTTCGCGTACTCTACGGCGGTGAAGAGAAGGGATTTCACGGAAAGGTCGCTCATTCCCTCATAATAGCCGCTTTTGATTCTTTCGCGGACTATCCTGACGCACTCGCCCGACGCGAGCTTTCCTTCGGACGCGCCGCCCATACCGTCGCATATTATGGCATAGCAGGCTCCGTTGGTGAGTTCACCGAGCGAATAGGAATCCTGGTTGTTTTCCCTAACTCTGCCCATATCCGTCTTGGCTGCAAGAATCATACGTTTCCCCCTTTTTCCGATTTGTTTCGCTTTAATCTGAGCTGCCCGCAGGAGGCGTCGATATCCGACCCGAGCTTTCTCCTCACGGTGGCGTTGACGCCGCCTTTCTGAAGAATCTCCGTGAAGGCTCTGACTCTCTCTCTCGAGCTCGGTCTGAACGGGCTTTCATCGACCTCGTTTACAGGTATCAGATTGACGTGGCACAGCATTCCCTTCAGCTTTGAGGCAAGCTCGCGGGCGCAGTCATCGCTGTCGTTTACCCCGGAGAGCATTGCGTATTCAAAGGAAATCCTGCGTGAGGTCTGCGCGGTGTATTCTCTGCATACATCGAGCAGCTCCCCGATATTGTGAATCCTGTTTACAGGCATTATTTTATTTCTGATTGTATCATTCGGCGCGTGGAGCGAAACCGAAAGCGTGAGCTGAAGCCTTCGCTTCATAAGCTCTCTTATCTGAGGCACAAGGCCGCAGGTTGAAAGAGAAATGTTTCTCATCGAGATATTGAGGCCTTTCTCATCCGTGACAAGGGCGAGAAAGCGCATCACGTTATCAAAATTATCGAGAGGCTCTCCCATACCCATAAGCACGATGTGAGAGATTCTTTCGCCCGTTTCTTTCTGAGCGAGATATATCTCCGAGAGCATCTCGCCGGGAGTCAGGCGCCGCTTGAAGCCTCCTATGGTCGAGGCGCAGAATGCGCAGCCCATCTTGCAGCCGACCTCGGTTGAAACGCAGATTGAGCTGCCGTATTTATACTTCATTATGACGCACTCGACATAATCGCCGCCCGGTATCTCATAGAGCATTTTGACCGTCCCGTCCGAAGCCGTCTGCTTGCCGCTGACGGAGCAGCGGATAATCGGGAACTTTTCACTAAGCTCGCTGCGCAGGGATTTCGGGAGGTTGAGCATCTCATCATAATCGAGGACAAGGTGGGAATGAATCCACTCATACACCTGTCTGGCCCTGAAGCGCTGTATTGAGTTTTCTTCAAACGCCTCCGACATCTCCTGCAATGTCATCGACATAATATCGGTGTTTGTCAAAATCAATCTCTCCTGAAGACCGCCATAAAGAAGCCGTCTGTCCCGTGTATGTGAGGCATAAGCGTAAGATATCTGTCTGCGGGCGAATATCTCTGTATCTCGGGCAGAAACTCCTCGGCGGAAAACTCCGGATGCTCCGCGAGAAATCTGTCGCAGACCGCGTCATTCTCGGCGGGATTCAGAGTGCAGGTAGAATAGACCAGCCGGCCGCCCTGTTTCAGATATTTTACGGCGTTGCAGAGAATCTTATACTGTATCTCCGGCAGCTTGTCAATCTCCGGCTTTTCCTTGAATCTGATTTCGGGCTTTCTTCTTATAATCCCGAGACCAGAGCAGGGAACATCGCAGAGAATCTTATCTGCCTGACCGTAATTCGGGTTATAGAAGGTGGCGTCGGAAAAGAAGGTCTTGACGTTGGGAAGGCCGAGCCTTTCCGCACCCTGCTTTATGAGCTCCACTCTGGACTGATAAATGTCAAACGCCTTGACGATACCGCCGCCGTTCATCATCTCGGCCATGGTGAAGGTTTTGCCGCCGGGCGCCGCGCACATATCGAATACGGCATCCCCCTGCTCGGGCGCGAGAGCGCGGCAGCAGAGCTGGGACGAAATATCCTGCGCGTGAAAAAGTCCCTCTTTATAAGCGGTCAGGTTATCAACGGCGCCGGTGCCGCTGAGCGTCATCGCGTTCTCATCCTGCGGGCAGGATTCCGCGATTACTCCCTCCTCGGCGAGCTTCCACATAAGGTCGTCATTCGCCGTCCTGAGGGTATTTACTCTTATCGTAAGAGGAGCGGCGTCAAGAGCTTTTGAGGCGAGGCCCTCGGCGTTTTCGTAGCCGTAGGCGTCAATCCACATTTCAACGAGCCACTGCGGGCAGGAATATCTGATTGAGAGATACTCCGCCGAATCTGTGATTTCTTCGGGGAATTTAAGGCCGTTATCGGCAACTCTCCTGAGCACGGCGTTGACAAGCGACGCGGCAAAGGAGGATTTATTGACCTTCGCGAGCTGAACGCTCTCGCTGACGGCCGCGTGGTCGGGTACCCTGTCCATAAAAAGAATCTGATAGGCGCCGAGCACAAGTATCGTATGCAGCTCGGGTCTGAGCTTCTTTGAGGGCTGGTTGAGATAAAGGCTGAGATTGTAGTCTATGATAATCATGTGGTCGAGCGAGCCGTAAACGAGATTCGTCACAAAAGCCTTGTCTCTGTCGTCAAGCTCACTCTCCGACAGCATACTGTCTAGAACGAGATTTGAGTAAGCGCCTTCTTTTTGTATTTTAAGCAGTGCTTCAAACGCCGTCTGGCGGGGACTTTTCATTTATCTTCTCCTACCTGAAAATCTGATGACAATTCTTAAAAGGCTCGCGAGGGATGTGAGCATCGCCGCGACATAGGTCATGGCGGCGGCGGAAAGAACCTTCTTTGCGCCGTTAAGCTCGTCGTCATAGAGCATATTGGTCTCGCCTATAACTTTAAGCGCTCTGCCGCTGGCGTTGAACTCAACCGGGAGCGTCACAAGCTGGAAAATGAAGAGACCGGCATACAGGAAAATTCCCGCGTAAACAAGGATACCGAATCCGAGAATATATCCGAGCATAATCAGCGGAACGGAAATGGTCGAGCCGATTTTGCACACCGGTATTATCGCCTCGCGCAGCTTTATGGGAGCGTAGGCCTGCGCGTGCTGGGCGGCGTGACCCGCCTCGTGGCAGGCGACTCCGACCGCCGCGACCGAAGTGCCGTTATAGACAGCGGACGAAAGAGAAATTATCTTTGTCTTGGGGTTGTAGTTATCCGTAAGAGTTCCGCTTATCATTCTTATCTGGACATCGTAAATGCCGTAGTAGTCGAGAATATTCTGCGCAGCCTGAGCGCCGGTTATGCCTCTGGCGTTATTGACCGCGCTGAATTTATTATAGGTCGATTTGACTTTTTGCTGCGCAATCAGAGAAATGATTATGCAGGGCACAACGAGAAGAAAATACAAAGGATCAAAGCCCATAAAACTCACATTACTCACCTCTTATTCAAATCTGTCTTCGGCAACGGGGTTGCCTCTCAGATAGTCGGCGGTATTCATCGCCTTTTTATTCTCCGCCTGGAGATTGAGAATCTCGATACACCTGCCGTCTCCGCAGGAAACGATGAGGCGCCCGTCTTTATCCATTATCTCGCCGGGCAGACCGCCTTTTTTATCGCTGAGCCTGCTCTCGTGAATCTTGAAAACCTTGCCGCCGAGCTTTGCCGTGGCGCAGGGCCAGGAATAGAGCCCTCTTATCTTGTTATGCACCTCAAGGGCGCCCGCATTCCAGTCAATCGGCGAGAGCTCCTTTGAGAGCATGGGCGCGTAGGTGAATCTGTCATTATCCTGCTTCACGGGGCAGAGCTTCCCTTCGGTCAGCGCATTCACCGTCTGCTCCATAACATCCGCACCGAGAGCCGAGAGGGCATCGTGAAGCTGCTGAGCGTTCATATTCTCTCCGATGGGAATCTTTGCGCTCATGAGCATATCTCCGGTATCAAGCCCCTCATCCATCTGCATTGAAGTAACTCCGGTTTCGGTGAAGCCGTTGAGAATAGACCACTGAATCGGCGCCGCTCCCCTGAGAAGCGGAAGGAGGGAGGCGTGGATATTTATACATCCGTATTGCGGATACTCAAGGATTTCTTTCGGCAGAATCTTGCCGTATGCGACAACTATCACAAGATCGGGCGAAGCGCTTTTGAGCATTTCGAGCGCCGTTCCGTCTCTCATTTTCACGGGCTGAAAAACGGGAATCCCGCGGCCTGACGCAAATTCTTTGACGGGAGGCGGCGTCAGGGTGCCGTGCCTTCCCTTGGGCTTGTCGGGCTGCGTGAATACTCCCGTAACCTCCTGCCCCATATCGACCAGTCTTTCAAGACACGGGACGGCAAAGTCCGGTGTCCCCATAAACACAATTCTCATTCTGAAATCTTATTCTCCGCTTCTGAAATATCGTGAACTTCTCTCTCGGTAAAGAGAATCCCGTCAAGATGATCAATCTCGTGGCAGAAGCATCTTGCCTTGAGACCTTCGCCTTTGTAGAGGCACCAGTTTCCGTCCCTGTCCTGCGCTTTGACCCTTACGACAGCCGGGCGCAGGGTGATGCCGCTCTGACCGGGCAGCGAAAGGCAGCCCTCCTGCTCTCTCTGCTCGCCCTCGGTCTCGGTTATTTCGGGATTGATGAGCTCGAGATAGTCGGTTTTATCCTGCGAGCAGTCCATTACTATCACGCGTCTGAGAACTCCGACCTGCACGGCGGCGAGGCCAACGCCCTCCGCCTGATACATGGTCTCTCTCATATCGTCGAGAAGCTGATGAAGCCTCGCGTCGAATTTCTCGACGGGCCTTGACTTTTTATTGAGAATACTGTCTCCGATTTTTACAATGTTTCTTGTTGCCATTTTGCACCTCACAATGCCGAGTCGGGATTCATATCGGCAAACACGCTGATATTCCTGAATCTTTTATCGGACCCCGTCTCAACCAGCACCTCGGATATCATTTTCCTGAAAGGCGCCGTGTTTCTGCATTTGATAATTATTCTGTATCTGTATTTCCCGCTTATCCGGAGCACCCTCGCGGGGACCGGGCCGAGAACTATTATTTTTTCGTCTGTGTATTTTCCGGCGATAAGCTTCTTTATGAGGTCGAGCACTTCCTTCGCCGCGATTCTGACTCCCTGCTCGTCGGCGCCCGTAAGGCCGAGCACGCACAGGTCGCAGTAGGGCGGATAAATCATCGCCTTCCTGATTTTTATTTCGTTTTTGAAAAACTCATCGTAATCCTGCCTTGCGGCAACGCGGATTATCTCGTTTTCGGGAGTGAGAGTCTGGATAACCGCCTTCCCCTCGCTGTCTCCCCTTCCGCTTCTGCCCACAACCTGTGTGAGAAGCGAGAATGTTTTTTCGAGCGATCTGAAATCGTCGTTATAGAGCTGCTGGTCAACCGAGACGACTCCGACGAGCGTGACATTCGGGAAGTCAAGCCCTTTGGCAACCATCTGTGTACCCAGCAGGATGTTGTATTCGCCTCTCTCGAAAGCCGAGAAAAGCCTTTCGTGGCTGTCTTTTGACGCGGTGGTATCCGCGTCCATCCTGAGAATTTTCGCGTCCGGGAGAAGCCCCGAGAGCTCATCCTCAATCCTCTGTGTGCCGTAGCCGGCATATCTGACGGTATTCTCGCCGCACTCGGGGCATACACCCGTAAACGGCGCGGAATATCCGCAGTAATGGCATATTAGCCTGTTATTCGCTCTGTGATAGGTTAGCGAGATGCTACACTGCGGGCAGGTCACGACCTTGCCGCAGTCATCGCACACGGCGAAGGTGTTGTATCCGCGGCGGTTAATCAGCAGTATCGCCTGCCTGCCGCCGCTTATGCATTCCTCAAGAGCGTCATAAAGCTGTCTGCTGACCTCGGTGCAGCCCGGCATTTTTTCGGCCGTGCGCATATCGACAGTCAGCACCTCGGGAAGAACGGCGCTGCCGTATCTTGACGAAAGCCTGCAAAGCTCATACTTGCCCTTGATTGCAGCGGCGTAGCTCTCGATTCTGGGAGTTGCTGAAGCCAGAATCAGAAGCGAGTTATTGTAGGCGCATCTGAATTTCGCGACATCCGCCGCGTCATATCTCGGAGTCTGCTCGGATTTATATGTATGCTCCTGCTCCTCGTCGATTATGATAAGCCCGACATTCTCAACCGGAGCGAAAACGGCGCTCCTTGTGCCGATGACTATCTTTGCCTCGCCCTTTTTGACGCGCTTCCACTGCTCCCTTCTCTCCCTGACGGAGAGGGCAGAGTGAAAGACGGCGACGTTTTTGCCGTAGCGGGCGCAGAATATATTCATCGCCTGCGGGGTCAGACCGATTTCGGGGACAAGGAGTATAACTCCTCTTCCGCTGTCAAGGACGGAATCCATAACGCTCATATAGACGGAGGTCTTGCCGCTTCCTGTAACCCCGTAGAGAAGCGAGGTGGCTCTTTTGCCCGAAAAGGCGAGAGCTTTCAGCTTCTCCGAGGCCTTCGCCTGCTCGTCCGTCAGCCTGATTTCGGTGCGCACTCCCTCGGTCAGACCGTAATCGCGGAAGTAATCCACCTCGGTCTCGAAGTATTCGGCGGCCCCGTTTTTGACGAGCGCGCCGACCACGGCGGGAGTAAACCCCGTGAAATAGCAGATTTCCCTGACGGATGCCGCTCCCGTGTCGGAGAGGATGTCATAGACCTCCTGCTGCTTTTTGCTGAGCTTCTTTTCGATTCCTTCCGCGGGAAGCGCCCTTACCATCTTGGCGGTAAGGTCGGTAAGATTCTTCACGGCGTCGGCTCTCGATATAAGTATTCCCTTTTTGACAAGGGCATCGAGCGCGGCCGTATCCTTTTCGCGTGAGAG
>CACZTQ010000036.1 GCA_902784155.1 Oscillospiraceae bacterium | reverse complement strand
TGGTTATAGCTCAGTTGGTTAGAGTGCCAGGTTGTGGCCCTGGAGGTCGAGGGTTCGAATCCCTCTAACCACCCCATTTATAAAAAAAGCGCAAAGCTTTTCGGCTTTGCGTTTCTTTATACCGTAATATTGGGGCGTCGCCAAGGGGTAAGGCACGAGACTTTGACTCTCGCATCCGCTGGTTCAAATCCAGCCGTCCCAGCCAGAAAGAGCACGCTTACCGCGTGCTCTTTGCAACATCCGAAAGCAATAATAATTTTTACAGGTGAATCGTATGAGACTCGGAATCTATACCGACCCGCATTATTCATCGCAGGAGCTGACCTGCGGGGTGCGTTTTAACAGCAGGTCGCTTGAGAAAATCCGCGAAGCGTATAAGTTCTTTGAGAGTGAGAGGTGCGGGCTTGCCGTATGCCTCGGAGACCTGATTGACAGCGAAAACCGGCACGAAACAGAGATTGAAAACCTCGGGAAAATCGCTGCTATCATTAAGGCTTCCCCTGTTCCGACCGTCTGTCTTATGGGGAATCACGATGCGTTTGCTTTTGAAAAAGACGAGTTTTACGGCATTCTCGGGGCCGGGACCGTTCCCGTGAACAGAGTGATTGACGGCAGACGTCTGCTGTTTCTCGACGCCTGTTATTTTGAAAACGGCGCGCGGTATATGCCGGGCGATTCCGGCTGGACCGATACATATTTTCCTTTTGAAAAAGAACTCGGGGAAGCCGTTTCGTCATCCCGCGAGGATATATACGTGTTCATTCATCAGAATCTGGACCCCGCGGCAGGGGAGCGCCATTGCGTTGCCAACCTTAAAAATGTTAACCGTATTCTTTCGGATTGCGAAAAGGTCAGAGCCGTATATCAGGGCCATTTTCATCCCGGCTGCCGGAATGTCATCGGCGGCATCAGGTATGTCACGTTTCCCGCGATGTGCGAATCCGACGGCGCATACTTCATTGAAGATATCTGATGATAAGATTATACAAAAAGAGCGTGCCGCCGGCACGCCCTTTGCTTTTATATAACTTTTTTATTCAACGGTAACCGTTCCGTCTTCGGCAACGGTTATTTTCATTCCGTCCTTGACATAGTCGAGGAATTCCTGCCCGAGGCAGTCAACCGTCACCATAGGCTTGTCGGTCCATACCGCCGAGAGCACCGCTCCTGCCGCGGCGAGAGAATCTATATGCTCGGAAAACAGCATGCAGGCGGGAGCCTTGCCCATTGCGTTTGCGCAGTAGAGCACCATTCCGCCCGTTGTTGAGCCTATCGTCTGCGGAAGGCAAAGAGCCTTGCCGAGCATCGGCTTTCCGAAAAGGTCCTTGTTATTCTGGTCGTCGCCTTCGGTCTGTTTGTATTTGTTGCCGATTATCGGGAAATCGCCGAACTGAAGCGCTCCCTGGAAAGAAGCGAGGGTGTTGAAACCGCCGTGTGATACGAGAGCGGGCGCCTCGCAAGTGCCGGCAACTACCGGTCTGCCTTTGAACTGTTTCATTGTACCTTGCCTCCCTTTGTCGTTATAATGCGGAGAATCTCATCGCTTGTGCAGTATCTTGATGTGGTGTAGGTTCTCAGCTTATTGGAATTCGTGATTACGTTCTTCTTTTTGCAAAGGGGATTATTCATATACATAAGCGGGCAGATATAGCTCAGAACAATGCCCGTGCCCTTGAGCACCGCTGCGGCGGGAGTCTTCTCAAACTCTTCGATAACGCCGGGCGCGGCGGTGAATACCGTAGGCACGCTGACCTTTGAGAGATTATTCTTTTTGAGGTTTTCCGAAACCTTCTCGGTCCACTCGTTGAGCTGGGCAAATGAGAGATGCGGGCATCCCACGAAGCAAAGCTGTGCGGGAGCGTCCTTATCCTTCCACATAACGGGATAATTGTTTTTGACTCTCTCAAGCTCGGCGTCGTCAATAACATAGGTCTGAGCGCCCTGCGCGATGATGGAGTCGCCGAACTCAACCGCCTCGGGTGTGAGATTCTCTATGTGATAGAGACCCACCGCACCGTTTGAGGCTGTCGCCGCGCCGAAATCCTTGAGATAAGCGCAGGCATCGCCGTCAAGCTCGGTGCCTATCCATTTATCGAGGCCCTTGATGTAGGGAACATCCTCCATGACCTTCATACCGATTGCGGAGCCGAGAATCTGAGCCTCGGGCTTCTTTGAGGTTCTGACCTCGACAATCCAGGTCGCTTTTCTCCCCTCGTCTGTCAGCAGGCCGAAGCAGGGGACATAGCCCGCGATTGAGCCGAAGAGCTCGATAATGCCGGAGTTTCTGTTACAGCGGGCTCCGAGCACAGAGTTGGCGTAAACAACCGCCGAGGATTCCGCCCAGGAGAGCACATCGCCCTTTTTGGGCTTGTTGCCTACCTCGTCGAGGTAGCAGGTGCAGGTGTAGGAATTGTCGTCTATGAGGCCGAGCTCCCTGAGCTGAGCGTCATAGCTGTCCTGCATGGAATACATGAATTTTTTGAAAACAAAGTTTTCGAGGAAGCTTGCGGGAACATTGGGGTCAAGGGGTTTCGGGTCAACCGAGAATTTCTGCCCCGATACGGCCGCCGCTTTGATGAGGGTATCCATAAGATCATAGACGGGTTTCATAACCTTGAGGCCGAAGCTGGTAACAAGGTGTCCGCAGCCGCTTGTGACGGGAACGAGCCTGTCCGCTCCGAAGGCCTCGCCGTACATAATGAGCGTCTTCATTACCTTCGCGACCGTTTCGCCCTTTGAGCCGTTGAGCAGCGCCTCCTGCTCGGGGGTCAGAGTCATTTTGCAGTCCATATTATCAACCTCCATTTTTATTAAAACAGATTGGATCAACGTGATTAACGGGGAATGCCCCGGTTAATTATTTATTCGATGAAGCGAAGCGGGTGAAAAGCATCATAACGGGTATGAGCTCAAGTCTGCCCGCGAGCATATCGAAGCAGAGCACCGCTTTTGAGAGAATCGAGAAATCGCTGAAATTGCCCGTGGGACCGACGAGAGCGAATCCGGGGCCGACATTGTTGATACAGGTGAAAACGGAAGTGGTGGTTGTTGTCAGGTCAAATCCGTCAAGCGCTATAATCAGAATTGAGACGGCGATGATGACCATGAGCATGGAAAAATAGCCGGTGATGCCGTTGACTATGCTTTCATCGAGAGTCCTGCCGTTGAGCTTTATTGACTCCACTCTGCGCGGGTTTGCCGCCTTCCTTATGGAGCGGAAGCTGTTTTTGATAAGCACGGCAAGACGCTGAATCTTGATTCCGCCGCCGGTTGAACCGGTGCACGCGCCGATAAACGTCAGCAGATACAGCACAGCCTTTGTGATTCCGGGCCACATTTCATAGTCCGTCGAGGTGAATCCCGTTGTCGATATAATCGATGTCACCTGGAAAAAGGAGTATCTGACCGATTCCGAAAACGGATGCCTTGTGACGGTAAGGTCGAGCGCGATAATAAACGTCGCGACCGCTATGACGCCTAGGTACCATCTGAGCTCCTCGTCCTTCAGAGCGGATTTCCACTGCTTGATGAGTATGAGATAATACAGGTTGAAGTTCACGCCGAAAAGCAGCATGAAGACCGAGATTATAACCTCGGCGGCGGGGTTGTTATATCCGCCGATGCTGTTGTTGAGCACCGCGAAGCCGCCCGTTCCCGCTGTGCCGAAGGCGCTGACTATACTGTCAAAAAGAGGGAACCCGACAACTCTTAGCAGGAATATGAGCATAACCGTGAGGCCTATGTATATTCCGTAGAGGATTCTTGCCGTGACCGTGACCTTTGAAACGAGCTTGCCCACGACAGGGCCGGGTACTTCGGCTCTCATAATGTGAATCGACGAGCCCTCGGATTTCGGCATAACGGCGAGAACGAAAACAAGTATTCCCATACCGCCGATGAAGTGCGTGAAGCTTCGCCAGAAGAGCATGCATTTCGGGAGCGATTCAATATCGGTCAGTATCGTCGAGCCCGTTGTGGTGAAGCCCGAGACCGTCTCAAAAAACGCGTCCATATAGTTCGGGATACTTCCGCTGATAAAGAACGGGATTGCCCCGAAGGCGGACATCAGCAGCCACGCGAGGGCCACGATCATATATCCCTCTTTTGAATAAAGACTGTTTCTGACCGGCTTTCTTCTGTAGAGAATCAGACCCGCTGCGGCCAGCAGCCCTATTGTTTCGAGAAAATGGAGAGTTGCCTTTTCCCGATAAATCAGACCCACAATCACGGGGAGCAGCATCAGAACGGCTTCGATGAGCAGGATGGTGCCGAGGTAGTGGGCGATTTTTTTATAATTCAACAGCCGTCACCCCGCTTTGAAAATGTCTGTCAGCTTTTTGAGGCTCTTTCCGGCATTGATAACGATGACGTTATCGTGGCTTCTTATGCAGTCGTCGCCGCCGGGGAAGATTATTCTGCCGTTTCTGATTATGCAGCCGACTATGAGATTCGGCCTGAGATCGAGGTCTCTGAATGTGACATCGTTGTAGCCCCAGCTGTCGGGAACAACGAATTCCGCCGCCTCTATCTTGCCGCCGACAAGTTTATAGAGCGTCTGAATCTGCGAGCTGTCGGCGGAGTTTTCGAGAGCCCTTACATATCTTGTGACAAGGTCTCCCGCGACAATCTGCGGAGAGACGAGCGTTTCAACGCCGATTTCATTGAGTATGGAGTAGGAGTGCCTGTCAACCTTGGCGATGACCTTCTCGACCTTTCTGCTCTCGGCGTAAAGGGAGACGATGATGTTTTCCTCGTCTATTCCCGTCAGGGCAACGAGAGCGTCCTGGTTTTCGATTCCCTGCTCCTCAAGGATATCCTGGTCCGTTCCGTCGCCGTGAATGACATTGACATCCGACAGCTCATCCGAGAGGGATTCGCATTTTTTGATATCCGAGTCTATAAGAGTTATATTGCGTCCGGTGTCGCTGAGCAGCTCGCTGAGATAGAAGCCGATTCTGCCGCCGCCGATAATCATAACGTTTTTGATTCTGTGCTTATAGACGTTGGTCTGCTTGAGAAAAGAGGATATTTCGCTTCTTGAGCCCGTTATATTTACGGAATCATCGCATCTGAGCTCAAAATTGCCGTCGGGTATGATAACCTCGCCGTTTCTCTGAACGGCGCAGATTATGACCTTCGCTCTGACTTTATTGCGTATATCGGAAATCTTTATATTGCAGAGCGGATTGTCGGCGTGAAGAACTATCCTCGCGATTTCAACCTTTCCTCTGGCAAAGGAGTCGAGGTTTGCAACAGAGGGGAATCTGATGATTCTCGAAATTTCATTGGCTGTCTCATACTCGGGGTTGACAGTCATGTTGATTCCGACTTTTTCGCGCAGGAACTGACCCTGCGCCGCATAGACGGGGTTTCTGACTCTGGCTATCGTATTTTCCGTGCCGAGTTTTTTGGCAAACATACAGCAGAGGATGTTGAGCTCATCCGAGGCTGTGGTCGCAATGAGGAGCTTCGCCTTTTCGGCGCCCGCCTCCTTGAGAATATCGACCGTGGAGCCGTTTCCGCAGATACCCATAACGTCATACTGCTCGACCATCGCGGTCACGCGTTCCTCTTTTGTGTCAACCACAACAATATCGTGGCTGTCATTGCTCAGGCGGGCTGTGATGGTAGAGCCGAACTTACCCTGTCCTACTATGATAACATACATTGAGAATCAGAACCTTTCTTATTTTGCTTCGGTTTTCCTCCACTCCTTGAGAAGGAATACGAGTGGAATAAGAATAAGAACGGAAACCGCTGCAGCTGCGAGGAATATGTGAGCGGGAGGAACGAGCACGCTCTCGCCGTAATCGTTGAGATAAGGAGTGTTTGAAAATCTCTCGGTTACAAATGAACCGATTGCGGGGCCGATTATCATAGGCACCATGACCGTGAAAATCATTCTCACGCCCTGGAAGGCACCTGCCTTGTCCTCGGGAGTGAAATCACGCACGGCGGCCGAAATGAGGATTGACATAAGGCCCATACCCGCAAGGAAGACTATCGCGCAAACGGCAAACATTATGAGCCCCTTCGCGAAGAAGACGGCAACAAGGCCCGCTGCGAGCAGAAATACCGAAGGAATCGAGAAGAGAGCCTTGCCGTATTTATCCATAAGCGAGCCCATGATTATCGCTCCGGCAATAACGCCGCCGACAACGAGCACGGCGATTATCGCAACGGGGGGAGTGATATTGAGGCTGCCGAAATCAAGGCCTACCTGATGCTGAACATAAATGAAGAGATAGGGCATAAACACCTGAACGGCGGTGTTGAGAATGCAGAAGCAGGCGAGCGAAAGATAGAGAGCTCTGTGCCCCGCGATGACAGAGGGTCTGAAGCCGTAAATGAGGTCTGCCCAGAAGTTGGTGTCCTTCTTTTCGCCCGTGAGAGAATCCTTGACGGTGAAGAGGCCTACGATACCGCAGACCGTAACAAGCAGGCCGAGCCCGATGAAGCAGGCCGGGTATCCGAATGAGCTTGCGAGAATTCCGAAAGCGACCGTGACTATTACAAGCGCGAGAACGGGGAAGGTCGCGAGCATTCCCTCTGTTTTGGCGCGGTTTGAATTATCTGTTATATCGGTTATCCAGGCGTTGAAGGCCGCGTCGTTACTGGTTGAACCCATGAAGGTCATAAGGCAGTCCATTATAATAACGACCGAAACGGTTGCCGAAAGAGCGGCGGCGGGGGCGAGGCCGAGAATTCTGCCGATATTCTCTCTCGAAATCAGAGCGAAGGCCATAACCGTGAAGCCCCAGGCGATGTAGCCGGCGCAGATGAAGACTTTTCTTTTGTTGACCTTGTCGCTCAACGTTCCCATAAGAAGCGTGGCGGCGACGGCGACAACAGAGCTTGCCGCAACCATGTGGGAGATATCGGACGACGAGCCGCCGATAACATTGAATAAGAAAGTATTGAAATAGTTGTTTTCAACAGCCCACGCCACCTGGCCCATAAAGCCGAAGAGGATGATGTTGAAAACGGCGGCCTTGCCGAGCTTTGAGGTTTTGTTCATTTCAGTCTCTCCGTTTCCTGAATATTTCTTTGACAAAATATGTTAACAGCCCCGCGCACGCAATCGCGCAGGCGCAGTAATTGAGCGAGTGGACAGCCATAACCTGTCTGTCGGTGAAGTTTCTCATTACGGGGCCGAGAGATTCGCTCCTGAGCCCGAAATCCTTGAAATGCTTCAGCTCCTGGCGGAAGCGCTCCGGGTTTTCTTCGCTGATTTCAACATATCTCACGCAGCTGTGGCAGCCGTCCGTATATGCCCTGAAGCCCGCTGTCTTATGCTGCGCGATAAAAATATCGTCAACATAACCCGAAAAGTCGTTGAGGTGGTCGTGTCCGAAAAACGCGGCTTTTACGCCGCCCGTTTTTTTCCAGGATTCAAACTGACCGCTGTTGAAGTCGGGCGAGCAGGGGCCTTCTCCGAGGTAGCCGGACGCTCCCGGTACCTTGACGTATCTTTTCCCGCCGTGCTTCCCGAAGCCTTCAACGCTCAGGGGAATCTCAAAGGGCCTTGCGCGTCTCAGCAGCTCATATTCCTCGGGGATCGGTATATGCTGGAAAATATAGGCGGGCATCGGCTCGCCGCCGTTGATTTCTCTGAGCTTTGCGCTCTCTTTTTCGAACCACTCTATCTGGTCTTCGTGCACCCAGTCATATTTTGAAACTCTCTCGTCGTCGCAGAGATTGTTGGAGTCGAGAAACCAGAGCGCCGCGAGCGGTCTTTTTCCGTCGGACGAATAAAGGAGCTCCTTATAATCGGCCTTGCCGGGCACTCCCTCGCACCGCATCATGACTCCGCCGAGCTTTGAGTATGCCCCGATTACCGCTTCGTCGCAGCCGGGGTCGTGCTCGTGATTGCCCATAATCGCGGCAACGGGAATCCCGCGCGAGGTCATCGGCAGACAAAGGTCGTTTATTCCCTCAAGGAATTTTTCCGGATTTTCTTTGCAGATTTCCGTATCGAATATATCGCCGAGCAGAACGCACAAATCGGGCTTGTAATAATCGAGAGAGGCGTTCATCAGCTTCTGCATATCCCTGAATTTCGGGGATTCACGGTAATCGGGCTTTTCGTGAATATCGCCGAAGAGCAGTATTCCGAATTTCCCGTCTTTATTGAATTTCAGCATTGCTATCCCGCTTTCCTCAGGCGTTTACTGGATTCTGAAGCACTTGCGTATATCGCGGTATTCGCCGAAGACAAGCAGCGAATCGTCGGCTTCAAAGCGCGTATCGGGCGTGACGGAAAGGTTGAATTTCCCATCCTTCTTAACGGCGATTATATTGATGCCGTATTTTCTTCTTATGTCAATGCCGCCGACGGTCTTTCCGAGCCAGTCGGAGGGGAGGGCGACCTCGTAAATCGCGTGCTCGTCATCGAGCTGGAAGTAGTCGAGTATATGATCCGACGTGAAGCGCACGGCGGTCCATTTCGCAACCTGCTTCTCGGGATTCACTACACGGTCGGCTCCGTTTCTGAGCAGGAATTTCGCCTGGACCTCTCTGTCCGCCCTGGCGACAACCAGCTTCGCGCCGAGCTCCTGAAGGTTGCTCGCCGTCTCGAGAGAGGACTGGAAATCGCTGCCTATGGCGACTATGCAGACATCGTAGCTCGGGATATCGAGCTCGCGGAGAAAGGCGATGCTCGTGCTGTCGCCTATCTGGGCGTCTGTCACGAAGGGCATTGCGTCATTTACGCGGCTCTCCTCTTTATCGACGGCCATGATTTCGTGGCCGAGCTTGTTGAGCTCCGCGGCAACCTGAGTGCCGAATACTCCGAGACCTATAAGTAATACAGATTTCATATTAACCTCCGTGCGGCATCAGCCGACCGTAATCTTTTCGACGGGCACCTGTGAGAGCGGCGGTTTCTTTCTGGAGACGGTGGCGAATATAACCGTCAGCCCGCCGACTCTGCCCGTAAACATCAGCAGAATTATTATTGCTCTCGATGCGGATGAGAGCGATGGGGTTATTCCGAGAGACAGACCTACCGTCGCGAGGGCGGAGGCCGTTTCAAACAGGCAGGTGTCAACCGGCAGGCGCTCGATTGTGCTTATGAGCAGCGTGCCGATACCGGTCAGCAGGAGATAGAGAATAAGAATCCCCGTAGCGTTTCTGACAACCGAGTCGTCGATTCTTCTGCCGAAAAGCTGCGCGCTTTTTCTGTTGCGCACTATCGACCAGGCGTTGCCTGCGAGGACTCCGACTGTCGTGGTCTTGATACCGCCCGCCGTCGAGCCCGAGGAGCCGCCTATGAGCATAAGAATGATTATTATCATCCTGCCGGGGCCCGTCATCAGCGAGAAATCCGCCGTGTTGAAGCCTGCCGTCCTGGGCGTTACCGCCTGGAAGAGCGATTTGAGGATTCTCTCTTTCACCGGCAGATCCCTGAAATCAAAAAAGAAGAAAAGAACGGCGGGAATGATTATCAGAACGAGCGAGACGGTTATGACGACCTTGCTCTGCATACGGTATTTTTTGAAGCGGAATTTATGGTTTGTGAAATCATCCCAGGTCAGAAAGCCGATGCCGCCCACGATAATCAGCAGGCAGACGGTGATGACGAGCAGGGGATTATCCGCAAACGAAGTGAGAGAAGAAAACCTTCCGGTCTCGCTTCCCATAATATCGAAGCCCGCGTTGCAGAAGGCGGAGACGGAGTGAAACACCGACATCCATATTCCCTTCGCGCCGAAGCGGGGGATGAATACCGGCATCATCAGCAGGGCTCCGGCGAGTTCGATAAGCAGCGAAATTCTGATGATGAAGAGCGTCATCTTCACAACGCCGTCCGAGGTGGAGACGGAAATCGCGTTCTGCATCGTGGTGCGCTCGAGGATTGAAATCTTTCTGCCCGCGAGCATCGCAAAGGATGCCGCGACCGTCACGACTCCGAGGCCTCCGGTCTGAATCAGCAGGAGGATTATCGCCTGCCCGAAATATGACCAGTGCGAGGCGGTGTCCTTGACGACAAGCCCCGTCACGCATACTGCGGATGTGGCCGTGAAGAGAGTATCGCGAAACGGAGTTGTCTCTCCGCTTTTTGATGAAACGGGGAGCATGAGCAGGAGCGAGCCGATTAAAATCGCCGCCGCGAATCCTATTATTATTATTTGGAAAGTGCTCAGCTTTCGCCTGATTGTTTTTAATGAAATCATAAAAGACTCCGGTTTACAGAAATAAATTGCTTATTATATTATATCACTATATAAATTTATTTCAAGTAATATTATTTAAAATGCGCCGGGCCGCAAAACGCCTTACGGGATATTTTGGCTTGTCAATCACTCCGCCTTGTGATAAACTTGACTCAGTCGATATTTGTTATATACGGAGTTATTATGCCGAGAGTCATTGAATACAAGATAACAGAAGAATTCGGCGGGCTGAAAATCTACACTTTTCTGAAATACAGGAAGGGGTTTTCGGACCGTCTTATCCGCTCGCTCAAAAGGCAGGAAAACGGCATACTCTTAAACGGTGAGCACGCGCGCACCATTGAAATTCTCGCGCCCGGCGATATTCTCGGCGTGACTCTGCCCGAGAGCGAAAACCGGATTGAGCCGATAGAATATGAGCTCGATATAGTTTATGAGGATGACGATATTCTCGTTATCAACAAGCCGCCGTTTCTCGCCATGCACCCCACTCACAATCACCAGGGCGACACGCTCGCGAACGCCGTGACCTCTCATCTTATGAAGCAGGGCAAGACCTGCGCCTTCAGGGCGGTTGGAAGGCTCGATAAGGGCACCTCGGGGATTGTCATCGCCGCTCTGAATCCTCTCTCGGCCGCGAAGCTCAACGGCAGGGTTGTCAAGGAATACTGCGCGGTTGTCAAGGGGCATCCGGAGGAATCGGGCACGGTGGACGCTCCCATTTACCGCCCGGACCCGATGAAGACGCTCAGGGCCTGCTCATATGAAAAAGGGGTTGAGCCGGCCGTCACTCACTGGCAGGTAATAAAATACGGCGGCGACTGCTCGCTCATACGCCTGAATCTCGAAACGGGCAGGACTCATCAGATAAGAGTTCACATGGCTTTTATCGGTCACCCTCTCGCCGGGGATACGTATTACGGCGATTTCAGACCCGAATTCGGGCATCAGCTTCTTCACTGCCGCAGGGCGGAGCTCATACACCCCGTGAGCGGTGAGAGGGTTGTGTTTGAGACGGGGCTGCCCGCGGAGTTTGAGAGATGCCTCGATGAATAATAATTCATTTTGCGTGATTAAAACTTGACTTTAATGTATAATAAAAGTATAATATACGGTATCAAAACCATAACGGAGGTAAGATTATGAAAAAGTTAATTAAAATTCTCGCTGTTGTCACAGCTCTTGTCCTTGCTCTCGGCTGCCTTGCATCCTGCGGGAGCAAGCCCGAAGAAGCCGCAACCGCCACAGACGCGGCAGACACCGCTTCAAAGCTCACCGCCACAGAAGGCGTTCTTGTAATGGCGACCAACGCATCCTTCCCGCCCTATGAATTCGTAGGCGATGACGGCGCGTTCGCAGGCATCGATGTTGAAATCGCAGGCCTTGTTGCCGAAAAACTCGGCCTCAAGCTTGAGATTCAGGATGTTGAGTTCGGCTCAATCATCGGCGGAGTTCAGTCCGGCAAGTTCGATATGGGTATGGCCGGTATGACCGTCACCGACGAGAGAAAAGAGAGCGTCAATTTCACCGATACCTACGCTACCGGAGTTCAGTCCATCATCGTCAGGGAAGACAGCGAAATCGAAAGCTTTGACGATTTCTTCAATGAGGACGGCAGCGTCAAGGATATCAAGGTCGGCGTCCAGCAGGATACCACAGGCGATATCTACTGCTCCGATACAGTTGAAAACGGCGGCGTGGGCGAAGATCACGTCACCCAGTTCAAGACCGGCAACGATGCCGTTCAGGCTCTTGTTTCGGGCAAGGTTGACGCCGTCATCATCGACAACGAGCCCGCGAAATCCTATGTTTCCGTAAACAGCGGCCTCAAGATTCTTGACACCGCCTACACCGAGGAGAATTACGCAATCTGCGTCTCCAAGACCAACACCGCTCTGCTTGACGCCATCAACGGCGCGCTTGCGTCGCTCAAAGCCGAGGGTAAGGTTGACGAAATCATCGGCAAATATATCGCTGAATAATCAAACTGTAATATCCGGAGCGGGTGACGGTCCGTCATCCGCTTCGCTATTTGTGAGGAGTTTCTGTTATGAAAGAATGGTTTGCCGATCTTGCGCAGCAGTTCAGGCTGAATTTCATTACCGGCGACAGATGGACCTGGCTGCTCGACGGCTTCAAGATGACGCTCGTCATCACCTTTTTCGCCACCCTGCTCGGAATCGCAATCGGCGTTGTTATAGCTACCATACGCTCGAGCTATGATAAGAATAAAGAGTCGATGAAGAAAAAGGGCGGCTTCGGCTACCGCGTGCTGTCGTTTTTCAACGGCCTTTGCGGCCTTTATCTGACCGTTATCCGCGGCACTCCCGTAGTCGTTCAGCTTCTTATAATGTATTTCATTATTTTCGCCTCATCGACAAACAGCACTATGGTCGCCGTCATCTCATTCGGAATCAATTCGGGCGCCTATGTTGCCGAGATATTCCGCGGCGGTATAATGAGCGTTGACAAGGGGCAGTTTGAAGCGGGCAGAAGCCTCGGCTTCAACTATATCCAGACCATGATATATATAGTGATTCCGCAGATGTTCAAAATCGTTTTGCCGATGCTCTGCAACGAATTCATAGTTCTCATCAAAGAGACCTCGATTTCGGGCTATGTCGGCATACGCGACCTGACCAAGGCGGGTGACCTTATCCGCGGGCGCACCTTCTCCGCCTTTATGCCGCTGATTGCGGTGGCCCTGATTTATCTCGCGGTCGTTATCATATTCACAAAGCTCGTCAAGAGGCTCGAAAGGAGGCTGCGCAACAGTGACCACTGAGAGAAAAGCCCTTATAAAAGTTGACGGACTCTATAAGTTCTTCGGCGACAACAAGGTTCTGCGCGGCATTAGCGCCGAGATAGACAAGGGCGAGGTCGTTGTGGTGATAGGCCCCTCCGGCTCCGGAAAGAGCACGTTTCTGCGCTGCCTCAACCTTCTTGAGGAGCCGACCTACGGCGAGGTATGGCTTGAGGATAAACTCGTCACCCCCGTTGACCCCTACCTTCACCCCGATGTCATCGAGCTCTCAAAGACTTATCAGAAGCTCGCGGCAAAATATAAATCGGAGCATCCCGGCGCGGCCGATGAAGAAGTGAAAAAGACCGTCATCAAAGAAATCAAGGACGGCGACCTGCTCAACGAGAAGCACGAGGGCAAGGCGTACAAATCCCTGATGAAAAAGATTTATGACGAAAACTATATCAATATAAACCTCGCGCGGCAGAAGGTCGGCATGGTCTTTCAGCAGTTCAATCTTTTTGAGAATCTGACTGTTCTTGACAATATAACGCTCGCTCCCGTGAAGCTTCTCGGTATGAGCAAGGCGGACGCCGAAAAGAAGGCCGCCGAGCTCCTTGAGAGAATAGGCCTCTCGGATAAGGCGGATTCATACCCCGTGCAGCTTTCGGGCGGCCAGAAGCAGAGAATCGCGATAGTCCGCTCCCTCGCGATGGACCCCGACGTCATCCTCTTTGACGAGCCCACAAGCGCTCTCGACCCCGAAATGGTCGGTGAGGTGCTTGACGTTATGAAGGAGCTCGCGAAATCCGGTATGACGATGGTCGTCGTGACTCACGAAATGGGCTTCGCCAGAGAGGTCGGCTCGAGAGTCCTGTTTATGGATGAGGGCGTCATAAACGAAGAAAACGCCCCCGAGGAATTCTTCGGCAATCCGCAGAGCCCCCGCCTCAAAGACTTCCTCTCAAAAGTTCTTTAATCTGATTAAAGGAGAATCCTTATGCTGTCTGCACTTGTTAAGGTAATAAGAAGCGCGATGGTCGCGATTATGACCCTCGTCACGCTTGTCGCCCCCTTCGCCGGGCAGAAGGAGGCAAAAATCTCGCGTAAGTCGGCGGGCTGCAAGGCCGCCTTCGCCGCAATATCCGACACTCATATCAAAAATAATTTCATCCGCCTCGGAATGCTCGAATTCGGCCTTCAGGATATGGCGCAGGCTGAGGAAAAGCTTGACGCGGTTGTCTTTGACGGCGATATCACCGACGAGGGGAATGAGGAAAACTGGCAGGCTTTCGCGGACTCTCTCAAAAAATATGACATTTCGGGCAACAATATAATGGTGCTCGGCAATCACGATACCTGGGGCGGCGACAGGACCCCGGAATACACGAGAGAGACCTTCATAAAATTCTCAAAAGAGGCGACGGGCAGAGAAATCGGCAATGTCTATTTCACCGCCGAAATCAACGGTTACCCTGTGATAGTCCTCGGCTCCGAGGGCGACAGCACCTCGGCGACAATTTCACAGACTCAGATTGACTGGTTCGCCGCCGAGATGGAAAAAGCCTCCCTTAAAGGATTGCCCGTTTTCGTATTCTGCCACCAGCCTTTCAACGGCACACACAACCTGCCCTACAGCTGGGAGCTCAATAAGGACGACCCGCCTGACAAGGGCGGAATCGGCGACGCCTCGGATGCGATTCTCGGGATAGTTGAAAAGTATAAAAATGTCGTTTTCATCAGCGGCCATATCCACGCGGGTCTTAGCTCCGCGGATGACGGCACGGCCTACGCGAGCGTTGAGAATCACGGCGGCTGGACCTCCGTCAATCTGCCCTGCTACGAATATCCCGATGTCCGCAGAGGCGGCAATATCACAAACGGCACGGGCTATGTCTTTGAGATTTATGAGAACGAAATCGTCCTGCGCGCGAGAAACTTCGCAACCGGCACCTGGCTCGAAAAATACGACACGGTGATAGAGATAGCAAAGTGAAAAAATTGAAAATAAAAAACGCCTTCCTCTGAGGTGCTATATTAGGGATACTTAAAAATCAAGTATTTTAATGGCATCTTCAAGCGGGTGTCACAAGAAAAACGATTGTGTTAGAGCGAAAGCTCCTGCATGGTCGTTTTTGCTTTTTTACGAATAATAATCGAAGCGTAGCAGACGGAAACACCAC
>CACZTQ010000035.1 GCA_902784155.1 Oscillospiraceae bacterium | reverse complement strand
CTCTCACGGCGGCAGTATTGCCGCCTGAGCGCGTTATGCCCCCGTCCGCTCCGCGGACGGGGGCATAACTAATGTCTCACATTTTCGCGCGGGAGTTATTATTCCGCCGCAGACTTGCGATAAGCGGGTTTTTCATAACGGTTTTTTCAGAGGGATATTTTGCGCAGGCAGATACGGCGGAAAATATAATGAGCGTATAATTATATTTCACATATAGAATAAAGCGACGCTGAAAACAGCAGAATTATATAATTTATTATTTATTACCTATTATATTGGTATGTAATTGCGCCTGCTCATGCGTTATCCGCCTGTTTTCCACTTGTTATAAACTTGTTATCCACTTGTTTTACACATATCCCCGTCTGTCTTCACATATTCCCCGACATCGCAGGCCGTTTCCGGCCCGCTTTTTCACCCGCCGTCCACGAATAATTCACCCCGCCGTTTATTTTATCGTTATCACTTCGCCCCACGGGGGTTTAACCTTCGTTTTATATATAATCCACAATACGGGGACTCCCTTCGCTATTTTCTCATCGGGGAAGGGAGCGAAGCCGTCCGTCATGATTATTATTGCGGCGGGAGGCTTCTTTTCATTCTTTTCGATATATCTGAATATACATTTAAAGTCGGTCCCTCCGCCGCCCTTTGCCTCAATCATTTTAAATGACTGCTCATCGTCAAATTCAACGGGTTCGATGACCTGCGTGTCAAAGAAGCCGAGCTTGCCTTTGAGCCTGTTGTTGAAAATTGAGATGGCGCTGCGTATTTCCGCCATCAGCATTCCGACCTCCTCATCGCTCATCGAACCGCTTGTGTCAACAAAAAAGAGAAGGTCGGAGGCCTCAAGCTCGTCGGAATCCGTTTCGGTATAATCGGGGAGATACAAATCCTGCTGAGTGTAGCGCCTGTCGCCCCTCATCCAGGAGTAATCGAAAAAGTCTATCCGCCTGCAGAAATTGTGCAGAGCGGTTTTCCAATCGACCTCGCGGCTGTTGAAACGGTCAATCATCTGCCTGATATATGTGGGAATGTGGCCGTCCTGCCCGCAGGTTTTTGCGTGCGCGGCGGCTTCGATTATCCTGCGCGACCATTCGTCATCGCTCGCCTTGGAGTTTTCGCCTTTGCCCCACAGGCTGTGGTCGTCGAGCAGGGTATATCCGCCGTCTCCGTCTTCGCCGGAGGGGGACAGCAGATTGCCTCCGCCGTTTTTCATTTCAGGGTCTTTCAGAAGCATCTGATATACTTCCTCTGTTGTATGCTCCCTGCCTTCGCTGCCGTCGGGAGCAATATGCATCGGAGTTTCACCCGCAACGGTGAAGTCGGCCCCGCTTCCGGCGGGGGCAAAGGTCTCAAGCAGGATGCTGTTTGAAACGATGTCGGCCGCTACGTTGAAGAGAAAGGCGTTTCTGCTTCCCGTCCGGCGCGTGTGGCGCAGGACGCAGTGCATCAGCTCATGGAGCATCAGAAAGACGGTCTCGTCATCGTCGAGCTTCTCAAGAAACGAGGGGCCGAAAAAAAGCGTTTCCCCGTCGGTGCAGGCGGTTTCGCATTCCTCGTCAAGCGCGAAGCCGAGCCTGCTGATGAGATAAGAGAAAAAAGCGTATTTCGCCGAGATGGTATTCTTTGCTCTGAGAAGGCGCAGAGAGTATCTGCGAATTTCGGTATCAGACAAACCCATTGAGCGCACTCCCTTTCTTGCGGATTATATCCTTGAATGCCTGCATCTGCCTGACGGCGGCGGCGAGCTCTTCGTCAATGGTGAGATAGCCGTGGATGAGATAGGCGGTGAAATCCGACGGGAGGAATCTGTCGGCAAACACCAGGGAGGTCTCTATCTCCCCGAAGGAGGTGCGGTGCTCGCGCACGTAGGCTATCATTGAGCCGGTGAGCGCGTGATATATATCGGGCGTCTTTTTCTTCAGCGTGACGGGCTTTCCCGAGAATATATCGCGTATATTCGGCAGGAAGGCATAAACCTTGCAATAGGATGAGAAGAGCAGAGCCGCGCCCGTGCCGACACAGCCGCAGATATATGAATACGCCTTCTCTTCATCGCCGCCGAGAGCATTAAGATAGTTGCTCACCATCGCCCAGGAGCGGGGAGTGGGGAAGGCGAGCTCATCCGCCGAATCCTCAGCAGCCATGAGCATATCGTTCTTGAAACGGATAAACCCCGTAACTCTGTGGTCTATCCCGCTGCGCACGGCCCAGTCGCACCATTCGTCCGCGTCGGCGGTGATTTCGAAATGAGTGAGCCTGTTTGCGAGGGCCTTGGGCATCTTATATACCACCGATTTGTCTATAAGGCGGTTGCCCGCGGCGATAACATAAGTATTGGCCGGGAGCGTGTGCTCGCCGATTCTGTGGTCGAGAACTATCTGGTAGGCGGCCGCCTGCACGGCGGGGGTACAGCTTGAGAGCTCGTCAAGGAAAATGATGTTGATGACATCGCCCGACGGGTCAAGCCTGAAAATGTCGGGGATGAGCCACTGCGAGGCCGTCCTCTCGGCGTTCACGGTCGGGATTCCGCGAAGGTCAACGGGGCTGAAAAGCAAAAGACGGATATCGGTCAGAGTGACCCGTTTGCCCGTTTCGGCCTCGAGCCTTTCGGCAAGCTGCTGAACTCCCTGGCTTTTGCCGACTCCCATAGGCCCCTGAAGATAGACCGAGGGCAGAGTCGAGACGGGAATCTTTTTGCGTACAGCGCCCGCAAGCAGTTCAAGCTCCATATCCACAAAAGCGGAAATGCTCATCTGAGGAAGGTTGGAGCTTTTGAGAATCTCTGTAGTCATGATATTTTCCTTTCTGCTTCTTCAAGCAATCTGTCATAGTATCTGACAAGCTCGTCGTAGTGTCTGATTTGCTCGTCATAGCTGTCGTTTTTGCCGAGCTCCGCCTTGCACTGCTCTCTGCGGAGTCTGTATTTTTCGAGAGTTTCCGCTTTATTTGACAGGCGCGTCGGCAGAGCCTTCAGAGTATTGTTTATCCTTGAGGCGGGGTCGATATTGTTTTCGTGCGAAGCTTTGAGGCCGACCTTGTATCTGCCCTCTCTTGCAACAATCAGATAAGGGTCATCCTCCGTAACGGTTGACGGGCGGATAATGTCAAAGCCGTGATACAGAGGGTAAATCAGCTCCTCTTCGCCATATTCGCCCAGGATTGCCGCCGCGGCAATCAGGCCGTTTACCTTCTCGCGCAGAGCTTTCTCACCCTCAAAGACCTGAGAGGATGCGTAACCTGAATCCTTTTTGAGAAGATTGACCTCTCTGTCAAGGCGGGGAATCTCATCATTGAGTTTCTCAAGCTCGGCGAGCATATTGGCGCGGCTCTCGGCAGCCTTCCTCTTGAGAATACGGCAGCGCGTGAGTTCATTCGCCGCTTCAAAGCGCTTCTTGAGGTTTTCGTCGCCTATGCAGATTGATTTGATTTCGGCATAGGTGAGAAGCATATCGACATCCTTACCCTCGCGCTCCGTGACGCAGCCCTGAAGGATTTCCGAGATGAACTTCTGCTTGCGTTCAAGGAGCTGATAAGAATAAGCGTCAAAGCTGTCTTTGGTGATATAGCGGTATATATGCACCTTTTCGCAGGTGTTGCCCGCGCGGAGAATGCGCCCTTCTCTCTGGTTCATATCCGCGGGAGTCCAGGGCACATCGAGGTGGTGTATGGCAACGAGCTTATCCTGAACGTTTGTGCCCGTGCCCAGCTTGCGGGTAGAGCCGATGAGAATTCGTATCCTGCCCTTTCTGGTATCGTCAAAGAGCTTGCTTCTCGCGCTGTCGGTCGTCGCGTCGTGAACAAAAGCGATTTTATCCTCCGGGATTCCGAGCTCCGTGAGAATGCGCTTGAGCTCGCTGTATGCGTTGAAGCCGGGCTTCGGAGTTGAGATGTCGCAGAATACAAGCTGAGTCAGCTTCTCCGCGGCCGTTTCGCGGTAGATTTCCGCGATTTTGCGCGCGCAGTAAAAGATTTTGCAGTTCGGGGTGAAAAGCGCGTTTGAGTTGACGAGTCTGAGGTCAACGCAGGCCTTGATGCAGTCGATTGTAACCTTGAGCAGATTATCCTTGTCGCGCTCAACGGTGCCCTTGTGGATGCTGTCCACGCGCTTTGAAACAGCGTGGTTGAAGGCTATCATCCCGGCTGTCGCGGGCACGACAACCTCTTCGTACCCGTCAAATGAAGGCAGATTCTCTTCGTTCACGGTGAAGAAATCCGCCACGGAGCTGAAGAGTGACGCGAGCTCGGGCACATTGCGGAAGCTGTATCTTGAGGCCGTGCGGAATTTTGAGGTGTCAACATCGAGCTCAAAGCTGTCTTCGCGGACGGCGAAGGCGCCTATCCACTCATCAAACGAGTTGATATTCGCAAGAGAGAGCTCGCCGCTCTGAAGCATAAGCTGAAGAGCGTAAAGGTCGGTGATGGAATTCGTGACGGGAGTTCCCGTGGCGGCGATAACGCCTCTTCCGCCGTTGGTCTTCTGGACATAGTGTATCTTCTCGAGCATGGCGTCGTTTTTGGCGCTGCCCTTTTTGCCGGCGCCGCCGAAACGGCGGGCGGAACGGGAACTGACGGTGATATTCTTGTAGTTATGAATCTCGTCGATAAAGAGAGTGTTGATACCCAGGTCGTCAAAATACACGGTGTCCGGGTTATTCTTCTCTTTAATCAGGCGGTCGATTTTTTTCTGAACGGAAGTTTTGAGCCTGTTGAGACCGGGGACAGACTGGGGATTGTCTTTGATTGCCTGCTGAATAACCCTGAATTCCTCCTCCGCTTCTTCGAGGAGAGTATTCTTTGAGAGGCTGAGACGGTCAAAGCAGCTGTAAGCCATCAGAACGGCATCATAGTCGCCGTCGCGGACTTTTTCGAGCGAGGCGTTTTTCTTTGACGGTTTGAATTCATCCGGCCCTATGATAAGGACTTTGGATGAGGGATAGATAAATGAGAAGAATTCCGCCCACTGCCCGA
The DNA here is from genome assembly GCA_902784155.1 of Oscillospiraceae bacterium. Taxonomy (GTDB): domain Bacteria; phylum Bacillota; class Clostridia; order Oscillospirales; family Acutalibacteraceae; genus CAG-177. The sequence goes on along the minus strand of CACZTQ010000035.1, from coordinate 3,146 downwards.
GAATATTATTGGGAACAACGAAAAGATTCTTTTGCGAGATTCCCATACGGCGAAGCTCCATCGCGGCGGCAATCATGACATAGGTTTTGCCGGCTCCCACATCGTGCGCGAGCAGGGTGTTGGGAGAGAGCACGCAGCGGGAGAATGCCTCCCTCTGATGCTCATAGAGCGTGACTTCGGGATTCATCCCGGGGAAGTCGAATATCGAGCCGCAGAATCTGCGCTGTCTGACAGAGCCGAAGGCGTTAAGATACATCTGCTCAACCTCATACTCCGTCTGAGACGAGAGATGGACAAATTCCTCAAACTTGGATTCGAGCTCGTCGGCCTTCCTCTTTGCGGCGACGGTTTCGTCACGGTTGAGCGTTGCCTTGTTATTCTTGTCATAGTCATAGATGAGAATCTCGGCGTTGTTGAGAAGAGTCTCGAGGATATGAAGCGCGGTCATACGCGGGGTGCCGTAGATTTCGGTGCTGTTGACATCGCGCACGCCGTACCTGCTCTTTTTGGGAATCTTCCACGAGCCGCTTATGGAATCGTGAACGGTCGCTGATTTTTCGGGATGGAGGTAGCAGGAGTAAGACGGGCCGAAGAGCCACGTGATGAATTTATCTATGAATTTCGGGTCAAGCCAGGGCGAGCCGAGCCTGACATTGATATCACCGATGCTCAGAGAATCGGGAATAACGGCGTCAATGGCGCTGATATTGCGGTCAAAGATGTGGGATGATTCAAAGTCAATGCTCAGATAATTCTCAAGGAAGGCTCCCGGATACTGGAAGAGCTTGAAGCCGACGCTTTTGAATCTGACCCCTATGGTCTTGTGAGAGGCATCGAAGCCTATCACTTCGCCCTCGCCGTAGTTCCTGTGTGTTACGGTATCTCCCGCGGAGACTTTCATATTATCGATTTGCTCTGAAATACAGCCGGCAATATACTCGCGGATTTTGTTGCGCTTTGAATGGAGATTGCCCGAAAGGTATTCGTCGGCGGTCTCCCAGTTTGAATAAGGGCTGCCGTCCCAGAATTCGGGATTCTGATAGACGGCGTTGTGGCTGATGAGCTCTCTGAGAATCTCATCCTTCGATTTGCCCGTTATGCTTTCCATATAGTCGAGGTCAACCTTACCCCTGTTTCTTTTGCTGAGGACAAGCGCGTCGCCCACGGAGCCTGCGGTATCCGCTCCTCCGGTCATTTCGAGTATTTCCTCAAATGTTGTCGGGATTGTATAAACAGCCATTTTATCATTCCTCCTTGGCTCCGGATATATTATATTCCCTTTCATGTACAATTAACGGGACATTTAATCAAAATATCGCCGGGTTTGAAAAAATTTTCCGGATGACGCGAAAAAGGCGGCAGTCGGGGACTGCCGCGCGGGGTTGATTGTTTTTTGAAGCCGGAGTGATTCTGCCTTTTTCGTATCATCCGATGAGCTTGATTTTATCAAACAGCATCTCGTAACGCCCGCAATTCCTGTTGGCGTGAAAATGCCCGAAATAAAGCTTCTTATATGAGACACTGCGCTCTATGCAGCCAAGATAAAGCTCAGTTGTTTTGTCAACGGTGCTCTGATCGATTGAGCTCAGAAACAGGTCCGTCGGCTGAAATTCAAACGGGCAGGTGTGCGTGATAATATAGTCATACGAGTGCCCTCTGACGGCTTCGAGGATTTCGTGCCGCTCCTCTTCGGACAGCTGCTCATCCGGGAACCATTTATAACCGAAGGCCAGGCGGTAATCCTTGTCAACGGAATACGCCCCTCCGATTGCGAGAAACGTTTTTCCGCCGATGGTGTATTCGCCGCCGTCGCGCAGAAAGATTACAGAGGGATACTTTTCCTCGCGGTAAACGACACCGCCGAACATCGAAACCTCCTTATATGTTCCTACGCTCTCGGGCCTTGCCTCGTGGTTTCCGCGTATGCACACGAAGGTTATCGGGATTTCGGACAGCATTTCCTTGACGGCATCATCTCTGCTGTCGAGCCAGTAGTTTACTCCGACATCGCCCAGAACGATAAGGATATCGTCACGGGTTGTATTATTCTCTCTGCAGAAAGCGGAGATTTCACTTATTCTTTCCTCCTGACCGTGAATATCCCCGGTAATATAAATCATTTTGTCATCTCCTTTTATATCATCGGATGACGGGCGGCAGACGCGCCGCCCGCCGGTTTTATCATGCTCATACGCTTACCGGATATCGGAAATCGCGCTCGCGACATAGTATTTCGCAAATGTTGAAAAAGGGATTGATTCCAGACATCTGTAAGAGTCTGCGGCGTTGATAAGCGCCGCGTTTGCCTCCTGAGTCACGGTAACAATGTCTTTCTGTCCCGAGCGCAGCGCATAGGCTACGGGAATCCTCACCCCGCCCGAGACCGTCATGACCTTGTGATAGGCTTTGCGGTCAACAAGAAACATGCTCAGATGTCTGCGGGCCTCTTCGTCGGAAATCAGGGCTATTCTGCCGGTTTCCTCGAGAAACTGCCTGAATTCCTCGCGCTGCTCTTCTGAATCAAAGTGCCAGTCTTTGTCTATCTCGGCCGTGATGTCGAGATTCTCTCCGGTCAGGTTGTCGATTATCTTTATACCGCCTTTTTCAAGAGCACTGTAAAAAAGATATATACGTGAGGGGTAGATTATTCCCTCGGAGATATATTTGAGTATCTCGGATGTTTTGATTGTTCCGCCGGCCGTCTTTTTAAAGCCGATGATTATTTCGTAAATTTTGCTCTCTTTAAGCCTGAACTCAATTGCCGTGAGAATTTTCCTGTTTGCTGTAATCCCTCCTTTACGCGGATGCTGTAATTTATCTTATGCTTATGTTGCCGTCGGAGCAGTGAACGATGAGCGATTTGCTTCTTTCAAGCGGGAATATATAGTAATCATCGAATATTACGTTAAGCTCCCTCCATTCCGCTTTTGTGCCGCTGAAGTAAATATCTTTGAGCGAAGGGTTATGCAGCCTGAGATAATCCGTCTTTTCCCCGGCGCGCGAAAAACTCACGGACGAGGGCAGCGAGAGCCTCTCAAGATACATAAGCCCGTCAAAAGCGAATGAGCTTATTTCCTCAACGGTCGGGGGAATATCAAGACGGAGCAGCGAATCGCATCCGCTGAACGCCCTCGACTCTATCTTTT